>NZ_JBEXNT010000033.1:0-68235 GCF_040611255.1 Kitasatospora sp. NPDC002965
TTGTCCTCCACGACCTCACGCAACTTGGTCCGTGGCCGTCACCCCCGGGACATGCCATGACCACCGAGACCCGCGTCGCCGTCGCCCCCGCGACCGTGACCGCCCCCGCGACCGCCCCACCCCCGCACGCCGTGACCGCCGGTCGCGCGGCGCCGACCGACGCGCCGCCGCCGACCCGCGACCGGCTCGCCCGCCGGTTCGCCGCGCTCGGGGTCCGGCCGGGCGGCGTCCTGCTCGTACAGGCCTCGCTGCGGGCCCTCGGCCCGGTCGACGGCGGCGCCGCGACCGTCACCGACGCCCTGCTGGACGCCCTCGGCGGACCGTCGCACGGCACCCTCGTCGCCTACACCGCGACCCCGGAGAACTCCTCGACCTCCCGCCTGCACCTGGCCGCCGTGGCCGGACTCACCGAGGCCGAGGCCGCCGCGCACCGGGCCCGGATGCCGCGCTTCGACCCGGCCACCACGCCCTGCTCGCCGACCGTGGGCGCGCTCTCCGAGGAGATCCGGACCCGGCCGGGCGCCCGCCGCAGCGCCCACCCGCAGACCTCCTTCGCCGCGCTGGGCGCCCGGGCCGAGGAGATCGTCCGCCGCCACGACCTCACCTCCCACCTCGGGCCGGACTCCCCGCTCGGCCGGCTGTACGAGCTGGACGCCCGGGTGCTGATGATCGGTGTCCCGATGTCCCGCTTCACCGCCTTCCACCTGGCCGATCTGCGGATGCCCGGCGTCCGGCTGCGCGAGTACCGCTGTTCCGGCCCCGACGGCTGGGTCACCTTCACCGCGCCCGACCTGGACGACCTCCACTTCGCGGAGCTGGGGGCCGAAGTGCTCTCCCGTGCGACGGGGCTGACGGAGCGCCGGATCGGCGGGGCGGACTGCCGGCTGGTCCCGGTGCGCGAGGCCGTCGACCTCGCGGTCGAAGCGCTCCGGGAACTCCGCGGCCGGTAGGCGGGGTGGCACCCGCCGGGGATTCCCGGGCAGCCACCGAGCGCGCCACCGGAAGGCGCCACCGGGCGCGCTACCGGGCGCGCCACCGGAAAGGCCACCGACCGCGCCCGGAGCGCCCGGAGCCCGGAGCGCCCGGAGCCCGGAGCGCCCGGAGCGCCCGGGAGCGGACAGGCCGGCGAGGTGTCAGGGCGACAGGCGGTGCAGGTCGCGCGGGAAGAGGGTGCTGTACCGGATGTTGTCGGACCGGGTGAGCCGGGCGGTCCACCGTTCGAGGCCGAGGGCGAACCCCCCGTGCGGCGGCATCCCGTGGGCGAAGGCGCTGAGGTAGCCCGCGTACGGCTCCGGGGACTCGCCGCGCGCCGCGAGGGCGGCGAGGTAGTCCTCGTGCCGGTGCAGGCGCTGCCCGCCGGTGACGAGCTCCAGGCCCCGGAACACCAGGTCGAAGCTGTTGGAGTACGCGGGCCGTCCCGGCTCCGGGTGGGTGTAGAACGGGCGCTTGCGCATCGGGTAGCCCACCACGAACAGGAACTCGCTGCCGTGCTCGCGCAGCGCCCACGCGCCGAGCTCGCGCTCGTGGGCGGGGGAGAGGTCCGGCTCGTCGGCGCCCAGCATGCGCATGGCCTCCGCGAAGTGGATCTGCGGGATCTCCGCCGGGACCTCCGGGAGGTCCACCGCCAGTGCGCCGACCGCCCCGGCGGCACGCGAGGCCACGGCGGCGACCATCCCGGCGACGGCCTCGCGGACGACGGCCATCACCTCGCGGTGGTCGGCGATGAAGCCCAGCTCGGCGTCCAGGCTGGTGTACTGGGCCAGGTGGCGGGCGGTGTCGTGCGGTTCGGCCCGGAAGACGGGACCGGTCTCGTAGACCCGTTCGAAGACCCCGACCATGGTCTGTTTGAAGAACTGCGGGGACTGCGCGAGGTAGGCCCGCTCGCCGAACCAGTCCAGGGCGAAGACGTTCGCCCCGGACTCGGTGGCCGAGGCGACCACCTTCGGGGTCTGGATCTCGGTGAAGCCGAGGCCGTCCAGCGTCGACCGGAAGCCGGCCACCGAGGCGGCCGAGATCCGGTGGACGGCGCTGAGCCGCGGGTGCCGCAGGGCCACCGGCGCGTGGTCCAGGACGACCGGCAGCGTGGCCGGCACCGTCGGCCGGAACAGGCTGAACGGCGGGGGTTCGGCGAGGCCGGACAGGACCTCGATCTCCGGCGAGGTGAGTTCGACCCCGGCGGGCGCCTGGGAGTTGGCGGTGACCGTCCCCCGAATGCGCAGGACGGTCTCCTCCGGGTAGTCGGCGCCGTTCCCGGCGGTCACGACCTGGGCGAGACCGGAGCGGTCCCGGAGGACGAGGAAGGTGACGGACTTGAGTCCGCGGCGGCGGTGCAGCCAGCCGCTGACTTCGACGGATTCGCCTACGTGGCCGGGTAGTTCCGCAGCCAGGACGCGGGTCGTCGGGTGGATCATCGCAGCCCTCCAGGGGCGTTGCCGTGATCCCTTCGGAGTGCGGGCGAGAAGGGGCAACTCGCGGTGCCACCGCACTTTCGCCGGCACCCCGGAGGGCGCTGGCCTCGTTCTGGCCCGGTGACGGGGGCCGGCCGACGGGGCATTTCCTCCCCGCACTCAGGAGTGTCTTCCCTCCGGGGCGTGAGGCCGCCTTCCCAGCTGCCGGCGGCTCTCTCGGCCCACGGTGACCCGGGGGTACTCGTCTCCGTCCACGTGTTCCGTCGAGGGTAGGTCGGGTCGGCCGCCCCCGGCAACGCGTTTCCCCGGCACGGCGTTTCCCCGGCGCCGACGGCCTCCCGGGCACCGCGGCGCGCCTCCGGGCACCGCGGCGCGTCGCCGGGGTCGTAGGGGGTGGGCGGGGTCGCCGGGGTTCGCCGGAGGTGGTCGGGGGTTGTTCGGCGTCAACGGACGCCGCCGAAGTGCTCCGGCCGCCCGCGCGTGCGAGCGACCGTGCGCCCCCGGTCGTTTCGGTCATGTCAATCCGGGTGGCCCTTCGTGCTATTCCCATGCCCCCCGGGTCGTTCCTACACTGAAGCCCCGCGAACGGGGACGCGAGGGGGAGCGGTTGCCGGGGGGCCAGGGGGAGGCGCGTGTGAACGACCATGGCTGGGACGAGGACGCGGCCCGGCCGTACTTCTTCCTCAGTTACGCGCACACCCCGAAGGCGGGCGCGCGCGGCGCCGGCGACCCCAACCACTGGGTCCGCCAGCTCTACCGGGACCTCTGCGAGGCGGTGCTCCAGCTCACGGCCGTGCCCGCCGGCGTGCCGGTCGGCTTCATGGACGAGTCCATGCACCAGGGCGAGCTGTGGGCCGAACGGCTCTCCGAGGAGCTGGCCGCCTGCCGGGTGTTCGTGCCGCTCTACTCGCCGCGCTACTTCAACAGCATCCCGTGCGGCCAGGAGTGGCACTCCTTCACCCGCCGCCCGGTCTACCCGGCGACCATCGACGCCGAGCGGACCAGCGGCATCGTCCCGGTCCTCTGGGCTCCGATGAGCCGCTACAAGCTGCCCAAGGTGGCCGGCGAACTCCAGTTCAACCACGCCAGCTTCGGCCCCGACTACGCCACCGAGGGCCTGTACGCCCTGATGAAGCTCAGCTACTTCCGTTCCGCGTACGAGCTGGCCGTGCACCGGCTGGCCGCGCGGATCGTCGAGGTGGCGGAGGAGACGGTCATCCCGGTCGGGCGACCGCTCGACTTCAACGCCCAGCCAAGCGCCTTCGACGTCGCCGCGCCGACCAAACGCCTGCGGATCTCCGTCCTCTCGTACCACCGGAGCGAGGTGCCGGCCGACCGCAACCCGGACTACTACGGCACCCGCCGCACCGACTGGCACCCCTACCGGCCGGTCGCCAACCGCCCGCTCGCCGAGCACGCGGTGCGCCTGGCCCGGCAGCTGGGGTTCCAGCCGACCGTGCACGAGTTCGACGAGGAGGCCGAGGCACTGCTCGGGGGCGGCGAGCCCACCGCCCCCGGACTGCTGCTGCTCGACCGCTGGGCCCTCTGCGACGAGCAGCGCCGCGAGCTGGTCCGGCGGTTCGACCGGTCGGACTCGGCCTGGGTGAGCGTGCTGGAACCCTGGAACGCGGACGACCCCGACTGCGTCGAACACCACCGCGACATGGCGGACCTCGCCGACCAGGTCCTGCGGTTGACCCACCGGGCGGCGCGCCCCAGCTTCCTCGGCGTGCTCGGCGGTACTCCCGGGCTGGCCAGCCTGGAGGAGTTCGACGACGCGCTGCCCAGAGCCGCGATGAAGGCCAAGTACGCCTTCGAGGGCCGGACGAGGACCGAACCGGACGAGCCGCCTACCCCCCGCCCGAGCCTGCGCGGCGCGTTCCGGCCGCAGGGCGGACGGGCCGGCCCGGACCGGTACGGCGGGGACCCCTTCGGACCGGACGAGCCCTTCGGTGACGACGACCACCCAGCACGCCAGAGAGGCGACCGCCCGGACGACGGGACGCCCGGGGGAGGAACCACATGAGCGAGGACCGCACCAGGAACCTCCGCATCGGAGGGCTCACCGCCGAGGCGCTCGCCGCCCAGCGCGAGGCGGAGCGCGACCGGCACGGCCGGATCATCACGTTCTACTCGTACAAGGGCGGCACCGGCCGCACCATGGCGCTCGCCAACACCGCCTGGATCCTGGCCGCCAACGGCTTCCGCGTGCTCACCGTGGACTGGGACCTGGAGGCGCCGGGCCTGGCCAAGTTCTTCCACCCCTTCCTCGACCAGGCCGCCCTCGCCGGCACCACCGGGATGATGGACCTGATCGCCGAGTACCGGGAGGAGGCGCTGCGCCCCGTCGAGCACGCCGAGGGCTGGCACCTGGACTTCGCCCGGGTGCACCCGCACGCGCTCTCGCTCTCCTGGCCGCTCTTCCCGCCCGGCGGCAGCCTGGACTTCCTCTCCGCCGGCCAGTTCAACCGGGACTACTCCGAGGCCGTCACCCACCTCGACTGGGACATCTTCTACGACCGTTTCGACGGCGGGCAGTTCTTCGACGCCCTGCGCGCCGACATGAGCAAGCACTACGACTACGTGCTGATCGACTCCCGGACCGGCCTCTCCGACATCGCCGAGATCTGCACCGTCCAGATGCCCGACGACCTGGTGGTCTGCTTCACCCTCAGCGACCAGTCCATCGACGGCGCCTCGCGGATCGCCCAGCACATCCACGACCGCTACCGCGAGCGCGGCATCCGCATCCTGCCGGTGCCGATGCGGATCGACGAGGGCGAGAAGGAGAAGGCCGACGCCGGCCGGGCGCTCGCCCGGATCCGCTTCGACGGCCTCCCCGCCGGCCTCGACGGCGACGAACTCGCCCACTACTGGGGCTCGGTGGAGATCCCGTACCGGCCGTTCTACGCCTACGAGGAGATCCTCGCCACCTTCGGCGACCAGGGCGGCGCCCAGACCTCCATGCTGGCCGCCTGTGAGCGGCTCACCTCGGCGATCACCGAGAGCCGGGTCCGCTCGCTGCCGGCCGTCGACGAGGAGATCCGCCTCCGGTACGTGGACGCCTTCACCCGGCGCCGCCCGTCCGTCCCGGCCGACCTCTACCTCTCGTACGTCCCCGAGGACCGGATGTGGGCGGACTGGATCGAGTCGGTGCTCACCCGGGCCGGCTTCCGGGTGCTGCCCCGCGACCTCAGCGCCGGCGCCGAACCGCGCCAGGACACCGAGCGCGGCATCGACGCCGCCCACCGGACGGTCGCCGTCCTCTCGCCCGCCTACCTGCGCTCGCCGCAGGCCCGCGCGCTCTGGGAGTCGGTGGTCAGCTCCGACCCGTCCGGCACCCGCCGTCAGCTGGTCCCGGTCCGGGTCGGCGACGTCCGGCTCACCGCGCCGTTCTCCAACCGCAACCCCGTCGACCTCGTCGGGCGCGACGAGGCGCAGTCCGTACAGACCCTGCTCCGCGCGCTCGGCCGCGGCGACGTCGCCCTCGCCGAGGCCCCGGCCGGCGGCCCCCGGTTCCCCGGCAGCAAGCCCCAGGTCTGGGACGTCCCGCCCCGCAACCCCTCCTTCACCGGGCGCTCCGCCGTCCTGGAGCAGCTCCGCAACCAGCTGCGCGGCGGCATGGCGGCCGTCCTGCCCACCCCGCAGACCCTCTACGGGCTCGGCGGCGTCGGAAAGACCCAGGTCGCCCTGGAGTACGCACACCGCTTCATGTCCGACTACGACCTGGTCTGGTGGATCGACGCCGAACAGACCGAACTCGTCGCCCCCGCCCTCGCCGACCTCGCCCGCCGACTCGGCCTGCGCGTCGGCGACTCCGTCACCGAAGCCGCCGAAGCCGCCCGAGAGGCGCTGCGCCGCGGGGTGCCCACCTCGCGCTGGCTGCTGATCTTCGACAACGCCGACGAACCCACCGAGATCCGCCGCTTCTTCCCCGGCGGCTCCGGCCACATCCTGGTCACCTCCCGCAACCAGGCCTGGTCCGGCCACGCCGAGGCCCTGGAAGTGGACGTCTTCACCCGCGGCGAGAGCGTCGAACACCTCTGCCGCCGCGCCCGCGGCCTCTCCCGCCCCGACGCCGACCGCGTCGCCGAGGCGGTCGGCGACCTGCCGCTCGCCGTCGAGGTCGCCGCCGCCTGGCTCGACACCACCGGCACCCCGGTCGACACCTACGTCGCCCAGCTCCAGGCCGAAGCGGCCCGCGCCCTCGCCGGCACCCGCCCCGCCGACTACCCCACCCCCGTCGGCGCCACCTGGAACGTCTCCATCGCCCGGCTCCGCGAGCAGTCCCCGGCCGCCGTCCGGCTGCTCCAGCTCTGCGCGTTCTTCGCGCCCGAGCCGATCTCCATGAACCTCTTCTACAGCGACCAGATGATCCGTGCGCTCGTCCAGTACGACGCGGACCTGAGCGACAAGTTCATGCTCGGCAAGGTGATCCAGGCGATCGGCCGGTACGCGCTCGCCAAGGTCGACGCCGGCACCAACAGCTTCCAGGTGCACCGCCTCGTCCAGGCCGTCATCCGTGCCGAGATGACCGACGACGAGCAGGAGGTCGCCGTCCACGAGGTGCACCGCATCCTCACCGGCGCCCGGCCCTCCCTCGGCGACACCGACGACCCGGCCAACTGGCCCGCGTTCGACGAGATCTGGCCCCACCTGTCGCCCTCCAAGGCCCACAACTGCGACGAGGCCGACACCCGCCAGCTCCTCATCGACCGGGTCCGCTACCTGTGGAAGCGCGGCGAGCTCGACCGCGCCCGCGACCTCGGCCACGCCCTCGACGACGAGTGGACCCGCAAGCTCGGCGAGAACGACCGCCAGACCCTGCTGCTCCGCTTCCAGCTCGCCAACGTCCTGCGCTCGCAGGGCAACTACGCCGAGGCCCTCGCCCTGGACGAATCGACCCTGGAGCGCCAGCGGGCCCTGCTCGGCGAGCACCACCCCTACACCCTGATGACGGCGGGCTCCCTCGGCGCCGACCGCCGGGCCCTCGGCCGGTTCCAGGCCGCCCTCGACCTCGACCGCGAAATCCTGGACCAGTTCCGCGAGTTGTTCGGCGACGACAACCCGCGCACGCTCTCGATGGCGAACAACCTCGCCATCGACTACCGCCTCGTCGGCGACAGCGAAGCCGCCCGCGAACTCGACCAGGAGACCCTCGACCGGCGCACCGCGGTGCTCGGGCCGCGCCACCCGTACACCCTCTCCACCAAGTCCAACCTCGCCCGCGACCTGCGGGAACTCGGCGACTACCAGGGCTCGGTGGAACTCCTCCAGGAAGTCACCAACGACCTCGGCGGCGTCCTCGACCCGGACCTCCCGGAGAACCTGCGCAACGCCAAGTCCCTGGCCGTCTCCCTGCGCCGGATCGGGCAGCTGGCCGAGGCCCGCCGGATCACCAAGGAGACCTACGAGCGCTACCTGGAGCGGTACGGCGCCGACGCCCCGGACGCGCTGGCCTGCGCGCTCAACCTGGCCGCCGACCACAGCGCGTCCGGCGACAAGGAGACCGCCCGCGACCTGTGCGCCACCGTCTACGAGGGCCACCGCCGACTGTTCGGCGACGAGCACCCGTTCTCCCTGGCCTGCGCGAACAACCTCGGCATCTACCTGCGCGGCAGCGGCGACGTGCCCGGGGCGATCGCCCGCGGCCTGGCCACCGTGGACGGCCTCACCCGCTCGGTGGGGCCGGACCACCCGTACACCCTGATCGCGATGATCAACCTGGCCAACGCCCACGGCGACGACGGCCGGACCGACCTCGCCGAGGAGCTCGGCCGCGCCGCGTACGAGGGCCTCTGCCGCCGCTACTCGGCGCGCCACCCCGACGCGGTGGCCTGCGAGGCCAACCTGGCCGTCACCCTGCGGGTGGCCGGCCGGCACACCCCGGCCGCCGAACACCGGGCCCGGGCGATCGCCGAGCTGATCCGCCAGTTCGGCGAGGAGCACCCCAACACCGTCGCGGCCCGGGGCTGGAAGCGGATCAACCGCGACCTCGAACCGCAGCCGGTGTGACCGGCCCGGGCGGTGTGCGGGTCGGCCGCACACCGCCCGGGCGCACACCGCTCGGGCCGGCCCTCGCGGAGGCCGGTCGCCGGCGTCGGCCGTCCGCGGTGTGCTCCGGCCCGCCGCGTATGCTTCGGGCCTGATGAACGAGCAGCCTCCGGTCCTGGTCACCCGCCGTCTCGCCCCCGGCGTCGTCGAACGGCTCACCGCGCACCACGCGGCCACCGTGCACGACTCCGAACTACCGCTGCCGCGCGCCGAACTGCTGGCCGCCGTCCGCGGCCGGACGGCCGTGATCACCACCCTCGACGACGTGGTCGACGCCGAACTCCTCGACGCGGCCGGCCCCGGCCTCCGGGTGGTGGCCAACCACGCGGTCGGCCACCACAACATCGACCTCGCCGCCTGCGCCGACCGCGGGGTCCTGGTGACCAACACCCCCGGCGTGCTCACCGCCGCCACCGCCGACATGGCGTGGGCGCTGCTGCTGTCCGCCACCCGCCGGCTCGGCGAGGGCGAGCGCCTGCTGCGCTCCGGCCGGCCGTGGGCCTGGGCCCCCACCTTCATGCTCGGCCTGGAACTCGCCGGCACCCCGCTGGGCATCCTCGGCATGGGCCGGATCGGCCGGGCGGTGGCCCGCCGGGCCCGCGCGTTCGACATGCCCGTCAGCTACCACAACCGCCACCCGCTGCTGCCCGAGCAGGCCGAGGGCGCCGACTGGCTGCCGCTGGACGACCTGCTCGCCGCCTCCACCGTGCTGGTGGTCACCTGCCCGCTCGGCGACGCCACCCGGCACCTGCTGGACGCCCGCCGGCTCGCCCTGCTGCCGCCCGGCGCGGTGGTGGTGGCGATGACCGCCGGAGTCGTCGACGAGGAGGCGCTCGCCGCCGCCCTGGAGTCCGGCGCGCTGTTCGCCGCCGCCGTCGACAACTTCGAGAACGAGCCGGCCGTCCCCGCCGCGCTGCTCGCCCAGGACCGGGCCGTGCTCGCGCCGCACCTCGGCAGCGCCACCGTCCGCACCCGGCAGGCCATGGGCGGCCTCGCGGTCGACAACGTCCTCGCCGTCCTGGCCGGCGACCCTCCGGTGACGCCGGTCGCGCAGGCGACCCCCCGGTGACGCCGGTCACCCGCCGGGAGCCCGGCCCGCCGCCCAGTTGAGAGCCGTGGCCATCACCCGGAACGCGCCGAAGTGGGCGGCACCGGGTTCCAGGAACAGCTCGGAGCCGGGGATGTGGTCGGCCAGCCAGCGGGAGTGGTCGACGGGGGAGAACTGGTCGTCGGCGCCGTGCCAGAGCCAGGTCGGCACCCCGATGTCCCCGACCTGGAAGCCCCAGCCGGCGGTGAAGGCCAGCACGTCGTCGATCCAGCCGTCGGCGCCGTGCCGGAACGCCTCCCGGTAGTTGCTCTGCAGCATCCGCCGCAACCCGGTGTCGGCCACCACCTCCCGGTCGGTGGCCGGCAGTTCGGGCCGCAGCCCCTTGAGCAGGCTGACCGGGTCGGCCCGGATCTGCTGCGAGCGGAAGAGCATGCCGGCGGCGATCCGGTCGTGCCCGCGCTCGGCCTCCCGGTACGCCCGGACGTTGGACGGCGTCATCCCGCCGTACCAGTCCAGACCGGCGGCGTCGCGGGGGGCCAGGCCGACCAGGACGGCGGCCCGGGTGACCCGCTCCGGCAGCAGCGTCGCGCAGGCCAGCGCGTGCGGACCGCCGCCGGAACGGCCGAGCACCGCGAAGGCGTCGATACCGAGATCGTCGGCGATGGTCCGGACGTCCACGGCCGCGGCGGCCACCCGGCGGCCGGGCAGCCGGGTGGAGTCGCCGTACCCGGGCCGGTCGAAGGAGACCAGCCGGACGCCGAGCCGGTACAGCACGGTGCTGCGCGGGTGCGGGCCGACCCGGCTGCCGGGCATGCCGTGGAGCAGGAAGACCGGGCGACCGCGCGGGTCGCCGTGGGTCTCGACCGCGAGTGCGCGGCCGTCCGCCGCCTTGACCATCCGTAGCGCCACGCACGACCTCCTCGGCTCTCGGGGTCCGGCCGGTAGGCCGGCGGCCCCGGTCGGCGGGCCGGCCCGGATCAGGTGGGTTGATCCCCGGGCGGCCCCGGCGGGTCGATCCGGGCGCCGGGCCCGGTCGACCGCCCGTTCAGTGGTCCCGGTCGGTCGTGCCGCGGACCTCGCGGCGGGCCTGCCAGGTGGTGTGCTCGCGGGAGACGGCGTCCTCGGCGTCGCGGGCGAGCCGGGCCCAGAGCTCCTCGGCGTCGGCCGAACCCACGTCCAGCCGGGCGAGCTGGTTGCTGATCAGCTCCAGCTCGTGGGCGGCCAGGCCGTACGCGGCGGCCAGCGGCCGGTACTGGCGCAGCTGCGCCCAGGCGGCGACCGAGGCGGCGACGGCGGAGACGGTACCGAGCGCGTCGTAGGAGAACTCGCCCATCGCCCGCAGCGCCGCCAGCACCAGGCCGAGCAGCGGCAGCACCACACCGAGCACACCGGCCCAGAACCCGGCCCGGGCGCAGTACCGCGCCTTGGACCGGTACCAGTCGTGCTGGACCCGTATCCGCTCGCGCAGGTAGACGTCCCGGCGGACCGCCAGCGGCTGGTCCCGCAGCCCGCGCATCGCCTCGGTGATCTGGGTGTCGGCGGGCCGGGTGCCCAGGCCGGGGCCGACCGCGCGGCTGTCCCGGAAGGCGTTCAGCACCCGGCCCAGCTGGAAGCCGTAGAGGCCCTCGGCGTCCGGCAGGCTGCGCGGCGGCGGCTGGAAGGCGTCGGCCCGGACGGCGAACTTCCAGGCGAGGGTCTTCACCGACTCGGCGGCGGCCCGGCCCTCGTACCAGAGGCCCTGCGGGTTCTGCCGGCTGATCACCACGGCCAGGCAGATCGCCCCGAGGTAGGCCGCGGCCGCGAGCCAGGCCCAGAGGCCGCCGTCGGCGGAGCCGGCCGCGGCGGCGGCGACCAGCAGCACCAGTTCCCAGGCGGAGAGCCGGACGGCCCGCCGCTGCCCCTGCCGGGAGGCCGAGTCGGCGGCCCAGAACAGTTCGGGCAGCAACTCGCGCTCCTGCACCCGGGCCAGCGGCCCCGCACCCGACGCCATGCTCGGCCCCCACCAGTCGCTCCGGTCGCACGCTGTCCTGCCCCGGCGGCCGGGCCGGTACGCCTGCGCGGGTCCCGGCCCGTCCGCTTTGGCCGGGAAACCGCCGGAGTTTGTCCCGTATATCGGTGCTCCCGCGACCGCGCCGGCGCCCGGGAGCCGCATCTCCCGGGCCCGCGCCGGGCCCGCGCGCCGGCCGGGCCGGCGCCCCCGGGCCCGCGAGCGCCGGAGCCCCGACTCAGTAGGTGTAGAAGATCCGGTCCGTGTTGTCGGCCATCTGCTTGGCGTTCCACTCGGTCCCGCCGGGCACGTTGCCGGAGCGGAAGAGCGGCGGGGCGGCGCCGTCGCCGGCCGCCGCGGCGTCGGCCAGCCGGCCCACCGCCGAGGCGACCACGGCCTGCATCAGCGCGCTGGTGACGATGGTGGAGACCGGCCCGAAGGTGGCCTCGGCGCCCGGGTGGGTCAGCTCGCCGTCGCCCACCGCGATCTTGTTGTCCAGGACGACGTCGCAGTGGTCCTTCAGGTAGGTGCCCGACGGGTGCGCCGAGGGGACCTCGCCGGGGTAGGCGAGCGAGGTGAGCCCGATCACCCGCAGGCCCCGGCCGCGGGCGTGCTGCGCCAGCTCGACCGGCATCACCTGGCGGCCGGAGAGCGAGATCACGAAGAGCAGGTCGCCGGCGGTGGCGGGGGTCAGGTCCAGGGTGGTGGTGGCCAGTCCGGAGACCCGCTCCAGCGCGCTGGAGAGCGGTGCGGGCATCACCGTCACCCCGGCCATCCCGGGGACCTCCAGGAGGTTGATGGGAACCAGCCCGCCGGCCCGGTAGACCACGTCCTGGGCCGCCAGCGAGGAGTGGCCGGCGCCGAAGGTGAAGATTCTGCGTCCTTCGGAGATCGCCGCGGCCAGCAGGGCGGCAGCCGCCTCGATGGTGTCCGCCTCCTCCGTCCGGACCCGCTGGAGGTGGGCGATCGCGGCGTCGAAGTACCGGCCGACCAGCTCGCTCATCTGCTGCCTTCGCTCTCTGCCGGTGGGGGAGCCGGCCGGGTGGGGCGGCTCCGGAGGTCCGGGCCGCCGATGGAGAAAGCTACGGCGAGCACCGTGCTGCCTCACCGGGGCCGCTGTCAACAGCCACGAAACCCACGCCCGGGACCCTTGCGCGGGCCCGGTCGTCGGCCCGGTAGGTCAGAATTGGCGGTGAGGACACCGAGGAACGGAGCCAGCGGCGATGTCTGGGCTGATCGACACCACTGAGATGTACCTTCGCACCATCCTGGAACTGGAGGAGGAGGGCATCACCCCGATGCGCGCCCGGATCGCCGAGCGCCTGGAGCAGAGCGGCCCCACCGTGAGCCAGACGGTCGGCCGGATGGAGCGCGACGGACTGCTCCAGGTCGCGGGCGACCGCCACCTCGAACTCACCGAGGAGGGACGACGGCTCGCGGTGCGGGTGATGCGCAAGCACCGCATCGCCGAGTGCCTGCTGGTCGACGTGATCGGGCTGGAGTGGGAGCAGGTGCACGAGGAGGCCTGCCGCTGGGAGCACGTGATGAGCGAGACGGTCGAGCGCAAGGTGCTCGCCATGCTCGGCCACCCCACCCAGTCCCCGTACGGCAACCCGATCCCGGGTCTGGAGGAGCTGGGCGACGCCAAGGCCGAGGGCGAGGGCTTCGACGCCGGGCTCGTCCCGCTCGACTCGGTGAAGCCCGGGGACGACGGCGCCAGCGTGATCGTCCGCCGGATCGGCGAGCCGATCCAGATGGACGGCGACCTCATGCGCACGCTGCGCCGGGCCGGGGTCCGGCCGGGCTCCACGGTGCGGGTCACCGCCGGGGTCGGCGGGGTGCTCGTGGGCTCCGGGGAGAACGCCGCGGAGCTGGGCAAGGAGATCGCCGCGCACGTGTTCGTCGCGCAGCCCTGACGGGGCGCCCCGGCGGGGCGTGCGTCAGCCCGGGCCCTGTCGGCCCCGTCCCGGTTGGTCCGGGACGGCCGACAGGGCCCGGTGCTTTCCCCGAGCACCGGGCCCTGCTGGTCCCTCCCTCACCTGCCCTCCGTGCCACCGGCCTCCCCGAACCCGGCCGGTGACACGGCCCCCGCCTCCCTCCCGTCCCCTCCGTCCCTCCCGCTCCGCCTCGCCCGGCTTCCCCGTCCGAGCGCCCCGTCCTGCGGCCCCTCACAGGTGGATTCCTCCCCTCGGTCGATCATGGCAATCCTTGAGCGTTGTCACTCGTACGAGGGGCTTTCGCCTGTGACCAGCGGGTACACCGAAGCCTTATCCGGACATGCGTATGACGGGCCCCGTCTCCGGTGGGAGACAAGGCCCGTCACTCGCGCGCGGGGTCTCGCGCATCGCGCGCCCTCACCCGATAGGCGTAGGGCGGCCGTTCGGGGGCGACCGGCGGGCGGCTCGGCCGGTCGGCTCAGCGGACCGCCGCCGGCTGGGCCGAGCGGTCCGGGAGCGAGGGCGCCTCGCGGCCGCACGCGTACGCCAGCGGACTGATCAGCTCGGCGGCGTCCGGCAGCCAGCGGTTCAGCGCGGAGGGCGAGCGGGCCCACTGGGCGAACCCGGTCGGGCCGACCCGGGACGGCGGGGCGACCGTCCAGTCCCCCTCGCCGCGGGCCACCAGGTCCAGCCGGCCGGTCGGCCAGCCGAGCTTGCGGAGCATCTCCGGCAGCTTGGCCGCCACGCCCGGCAGGACCAGGAAGTGCAGCCGCCGACCGTACCGCCCCGACGAGGCCGGGGCGACGACCACCGGGCCGAGCTGGAGGCCCATCCGCTCCATCCGGGCCAGCGCCAGGCAGCCCGCCACCTCCGGCACGTCCAGCACGTCGAAGGACCGGCCGGTGGGCAGCAGGATCGACGCCTCCGGCCGCTCCGTCCACCAGCGCCGCACCGCGCCCGGCCCGGCGCTCGCCTTGCGCGCCCAGTCCGAGTCGATCGGGTGGGCGCCGGGCAGCGGGCAGCGCGGGTCCGCGCAGGAGCAGCGGGCCGGGCCGTCACCGTCGATCAGCCAGGCGCCCGGCGCGACCTCCCAGTGACGGTTCTCGGCGTAGCCGACGGCTTCGATGAGCAGCGGGGGCAGTCCGGCGTTGCCGCCCTGGTCGGGGGAGTCGGGGGTGTCTTCCACGGGCTGCTCAACTACCGTGCGTGAGGCTGGTTACGGTCCGGTGCGGGACGTTCCGCCGGGCGGGGGCAATTCACCCGAACCGGTGAGGCGAACCGTGTGGAAGAGCGCCGGGGGGAGGCGAGGTGGGCGCAGTGGGGGCGCACGGGAGCATATTCCCGGGCGCGTGGGGGGTGGGGATCGTCACCGTGGGTATCCCGCTGGCGTTGCTGATCGCTAACCTGATGTCAGATTCCTTTGACGGTCGGACAGTCGGCAACAGAGATCAGCAGAAAGCGTCGCCCGCCGGCCGGACCGGAGGGTGTGGGGAGGCGAAGCCAATGGCCGCGAGACCACTTGTCGCACGACAGCCCAACGAGCGTCTGCAGCAGCTGATCCAGGAGGCCAGCTGCTCCAACGCCGGTCTGGCACGGAGAGTCAACCTCTGCGGTGCCGAACACGGCCTGGACCTGCGCTACGACAAGACCTCCGTCGCGCGCTGGCTCCGCGGCCAGCAGCCGCGGGGGCAGGCACCGGCGGTGATCGCCGAGGCGCTCGGCCGCAAGCTGGGGCGGAGCGTGTCGGTCGAGGAGATCGGCATGGCCGACGGCAAGAACCTCAGCTCCGGGATCGGGTTGCAGTTCGCGCCGACGCTGGGTGCCGCACTGGAGCAGGTCTGCGAGCTGTGGCGCAGCGACGTCGGCCGCCGGGACTTCCTGACCGGGGCGACGGTGGCGGCCTCCGCCCTGGTCGAGCCCAGCCGGGACTGGCTGATCACCCCGCCCGACCCGGTGGTGGCGCGGACCGGCGGCACGCGGGTCGGCCCGACCGACGTCGCGGCCATCAAGGCGACCACCGCGATGCTGGTCGACCTGGACCACAGGTTCGGCAGCGGCCACGTCCGCCCGGTGGTGGTGCACTACCTCAACAGCGTGGTCTCCGGCCTGCTCGGCGGTGCCTACCGCGAGGAGACCGGACGCCAACTCTTCGCCGCGGTCGCGCGGTTGACGGAGCTGGCGGGCTACATGGCGGTGGACACCGGCCAGCCCGGCCTGGCCCAGCGCTACTACATCCAGGCGCTGCGGCTGGCGCAGGCCGCCGACGACCGCGGCTACGGCGGGTACGTGCTGGCGGCCTCGATGAGCCACCTGGCGGCGACCCTCGGCAACCCGCGGGAGATCGCCCAGCTCGCCCGCGCCGCGCAGGAGGGCGCCCGTTCGGTGGCCACTCCGACGGCGATGGCGATGTTCCTCGCGGCGGAGGCGCGCGGGCACGCCCTGCTCGGCGACGCCCGGGCCTGCGAGGCGGTGGCCGCCAAGGCGCTGGAGATGATGGAGAAGCGCCGCCCGGAGGACGACCCGGACTGGATCGTCCACTTCGACGACGCCTACCTCGCGGACGAGCTGGCCCACTGCCACCGCGACCTCGAACAGGCAGGCCAGGCCGAGCACTACGCCCGCCGGGCGCTCGACCTGCACCCGCCGACCCGGGTCCGGCGCCGCGCGGTGGACCTGGTCCTGCTGGCGACGGCGCAGCTGCAGCAGCGCGACGTCGAACGGGCCTGCGAGACCGGGGCCCAGGCGGTCCGGCTGCTGAGCGGGCTGCGGTCCAACCGGGGCGTGGAGTACCTGGACGAGTTCCGGCGCAGGCTGGAGCCGTTCCGGGAGCAGCGGGTGGTCCGCGAGTTCCAGGCCCGGGCCGAGGCGGAGGCCGCCTGAGCGGAAGGTCGGCGGGGCGCGTGCAGGGTCGGTGAGGGACGGACCGCCCACGTGGTCGGCCGGTTCGTCGAACCGGTAGCGTGGGCGCGACGTCCAAGGAACTGTGATGCTCCCAAGAACCGACGAGATGTGGTCCGCCGTCAGCGCGCGGTCCTGCACAGGTGAGGAATCGCGTTGAGCCAGCGCCGCTCGTACCCCAACTCGGGTGACTTCAACCTGGACGACCTGTTCCGCCCGGAGCCCGGCCAGCAGCAGGGGCAGCAACAGGGGCAGCAACAGGGCCAGCCGCAGGGCCAACCCCCGGTGCCCCCGGGCCAGCTCGCCGGCCCCCCGCAGGGCCACCCGCAGCCGGGCCGGCCCTCCGGGCAGCCCGAGTACCTCGGCGACAGCGCGTTGCCGACCCAGGCCATCCCCGCGCAGTCGGGCACCTGGGGCGGTGCGCCGCAGCCCGGTTACCCCGGCACGCCGCAGCCCGACCCGGCCCCGGCGACGCAGTACCTGCCGCCGTACCCGACCGGCGGCCCGCCGGCGCCGGGTGGCTACCCGGCCTCCGGGCCCGGCTACGCCCCGCCGGCGCAGGCGTACCCGCACCAGCCCGAGCCGGGCTACCAGGGCTACCCGCCGGCCGCGCAGGACTACCCGGGGCAGGAGTACCGGGAGCACCCGACCCAGGAGACCCCGGGGGACCCGGGCGGCGGCCGTGGCGGGCGTTCGTCCACCAAGCTGATCGTCGGCGCGGTGGTGGCCGGTTGCCTGGCGGCGGCCGTCCTGGTCGCCGTGCTGATGGACAAGGACGAGCCGACCGGCCAGGAGCCGAAGGCCACCCCCGTGGCCACCGGCGGCGCCGCCGCCGGCAGCGCGGGCACCACCCCGACCGCCGGTCCGTCGACGGCCACCGTCAGCCCCGAGGTCAAGGCCCAGGCGCAGGCGCTCTCCGACCTGCTGGGCACCGCCAACGACAGCCGCCAGGCGGTGGTGAGCGCGGTCGCTTCGGTGCAGAAGTGCGAGAAGCTGCCCGAGTCGCAGCAGGCGCTGACGGCCGCCGCCGGCCAGCGGCGGGAGCTGCAGACCAAGCTCGCCGCGCTGAAGACGGACAAGCTGCCCGGTGGTCAGCAGCTGGTCGAGCAGCTCAACGCGGCCTGGCAGGCCTCGGCGGGTGCCGACGACGAGTACGCGGCCTGGGCCGGGGACGCGCAGGGCGGCTGCGAGCCCAAGAAGACCGACAACCAGCACTACAAGAACGCCGTGCAGGCCAGTGGCACCGCCACCACCGCCAAGAAGCAGGCGGCCGGGCTCTGGAACACCGTCGCCGGTCAGACCGGCCTGCCGACCCGCACCGACGGCGACCTCTGAGCCGTCCGCGGCCGGACCGCCCCCGTCGGCCCGCCCCGCGGTGCCCGGGCACGCCGGAGGGCCCGGACCGGGCGGTCCGGGCCCTCCGGGACGGGTTGTGGTCAGGCCGGCGGCTTGCCCCCGGTGAGGACCCAGCGCACGTCCACGAAGCCGGGCCGCTGCAGGGTCATCTGGCCGCCCTTGACCACCTGGTAGGTGACCCAGGTGTTCACCAGCCGGGGGGACTCGGTGCTGGGCAGCATGTTGGTGGTGCCCCAGTTCAGCGGCGGGGTGAGCCCGACGTCGATCTGCTCGCCGCTGTCCAGCAGCGCGGAGACGGCCTTGCTGCCGATCGGCCGGCCGGCCGCGTTCAGCCGCTCGGCGATCTGCTTGAACACCTGGTAGGCGACCCAGGTGGTCTGCACCCCGGGGTCGGCGGCGTCGATGGTCCGGCCGTTGGCGGTGTCGGCCTGGATCACGGCGCGCAGGCCGTCCCAGACCTTGGCCGACTCCGGCGGGTACCAGCCGGTCACGAAGGCGCCGGACAGCGGGCCGGAGTCGCCGCCGGTGGAGTTGACCACCGACTGCTGCACGCTCCCGATCACCGAGGCGATCCGGGTGTTCTTCGGACCGACCCGGCGGTAGGCGTCGAGCAGGTTGCCGGTCGGCTCGGCGCCCAGCGCGCTGGTGACGCAGCTGCCCGGCTGGTCGGTGCCGATCGCCTTGCGAACGGTCGGGCTGTAGTCGTTGGACTTCTCCGGCGCCTTGACGTCCAGCAGCTTGATCCCGGCCGGCTTGAGCGCGTTGCCCAGGTACCCGAGCAGGTTGTCACCGGCCGGGGTGTCCGGACGGATCAGGGCGACCGCCTTGCAGCCGGCCTCCACCAGCTGGCGGCCGCTGCCGCCGATCAGGGCCGGCATGCCGCCGCCCACCGGGTAGGAGAGCGGGCTGCTGAACTCCGGCTGGGAGAGCCCGTAGCCGCCGATCAGCGGGATGCCGGCCCGCTCCAGGGCGGGCATGAAGTCGTCGCCGTACTGGCTGTAGGAGCCGATCACCGCGACCGCCTTGGCGTCCACCGCCTGCTGCGCGCAGGCCTTGGCGCCGTCGGAGGTGTTGTGCTCGTTGCAGGTGATCACACGGAGCCGGCGGCCGTGGAGGCCGCCCTTGAGGTTGATGTCCCGGCCGATCGCCTCGGCCAGGGCGGTCATCCCGGGGCGGTCGGCCGCGCCGGTGTCGGCCGGGGCCCACGTCATCACGGTGAGTTCGCCGCTGCCGGTGGCGGCGTCGGCCGGTCCGCCGCACGCGGAGGCCGAGAAGAGGGTTGGGAGCAGCGCCGCGGTGGTGGCGGCGGCAGCGATCGGGCGCCGGCGGCGCCGTCCCGCGTTCGGGTGCATGTCCTGGGACGAGCCTCGTCGGCCGGTCATCGGTCTTCCCTCCCTGGGCGCCGTACTGCGCACGGGGACCAGCCAAGCCTTGACGCCGCAAGCCGAGAGGGCCGAAAAGCGAACGGACGGGAAACGACAGCAGAACTCGGGGCACGGACGCGTGTAGAGCGGGAGTGGAGTACGAACGGTGGGGGAACGTACGATCGTCGTTCATGTCCGCCAGCACAGATTCTTCGTATCGGTCTGCCCGAAACCCTTCTCGTCCGGGCCACCGCTCCAGCACGATGGGCGGCATGTCGCTCAACGACCTGCCCTGGTGGCGCTGGCGGGCCCGCCTCCGCTCGGCGCTCCACATGCTTTCCGACCCCGGGTTCCAGCAGGACACCTGGCTGACCGGCCGGGAGGGGTACGGCGACGTGACCGACGCCGTCTACCGGCTGGTCGAGGACACCTGGCTGGACCGCTGGTCGGCCGAGAAGTACGTCGGAACGATCTTCCGGGACTCCGCCGAGGCCGCGCTGGTCGACGTGGCGGTGCTGCGGGTGGTGCAGATCCTGCACCAGGTCGGTGCGGACGCCCCGACCTCCGCGTACCTGGCGCACCAGGACTGGCCGGAGGCGGTCCGGGCGGCCCGCGAGGCGCACGTCAGGCTCGCGGCCGGCGACGGCGACGACCCGGACGCCCCGCCGCGTTCGCTGGACGTGCTGCGGATCCTGACCCAGGTCTGAGGCCCGTCCGGGGAGCGGTCCGCGCCCCGTCGGGCCGGGTCCGGGGCCCGTCGCGCAGGCCCGTCTTGGAGTGCGGGCAGCCGGACCGGGCCCGTCCCGGAGTGTGAAACGCTGGACCATTCACACTCGCACGAGCTCAGGACGGGACACCACCACCGTGGAACAGCAGCCGGCCAGCGCCCAGTACGTCCTCACGCTGTCCTGCCCCGACAAGCAGGGCATCGTCCACGCGGTCTCCAGTTACCTCTTCATGACCGGGTGCAACATCATCGACAGCCAGCAGTTCGGTGACGGGGACAGCGGTCTGTTCTTCATGCGGGTGCACTTCTCCGCCGTCGAGCCGGTGACGGCCGACAAGCTCCGGGCCAGTTTCGCCGCGATCGGGGCCTCGTTCGGGATGGACTGGCAGATCCACCCGAGCGAGGACAGGCTCCGGATCGTCCTGATGGTCAGCAAGTTCGGGCACTGCCTCAACGACCTGCTGTTCCGCACCCGGATCGGCGCGCTGCCGGTGGAGATCGCCGCGGTGGTCTCCAACCACACCGACTTCCAGGACCTGACCGAGGGCTACGGCATCCCGTTCCACCACATCCCGGTCACCCGGGACACCAAGGACGACGCCGAGCAGCAGCTGCTGGACCTGGTCGCCAAGGAGAACGTCGAACTGGTCGTGCTCGCCCGCTACATGCAGGTGCTCTCGGACCGCCTCTGCAGGGAGCTCTCCGGCAAGGTGATCAACATCCACCACTCCTTCCTGCCGAGCTTCAAGGGCGCCAAGCCGTACCACCAGGCGCACGCCCGGGGCGTGAAGCTGATCGGCGCCACGGCGCACTACGTGACCGCCGACCTCGACGAGGGCCCGATCATCGAGCAGGAGGTGGCCCGGGTGACCCACGACGTCACCCCGGACCAGCTGGTCGCGCTCGGCCGGGACGTCGAGTGCCAGGCGCTGGCCCGAGCGGTGAAGTGGCACAGCGAGCGCCGGGTGCTGCTGAACGGGACTCGCACCGTCGTCTTCACCTGATCCTCCGGGGTACCGGCCCCCGGCGGTCCGGTACCGCCGGGGCCGTTCGCGGTCAGGGCCGCGAGAGCAG
Source organism: Kitasatospora sp. NPDC002965 (assembly GCF_040611255.1). NCBI lineage: Bacteria > Bacillati > Actinomycetota > Actinomycetes > Kitasatosporales > Streptomycetaceae > Kitasatospora > Kitasatospora sp. NPDC002965. The sequence continues at coordinate 20,854 of NZ_JBEXNT010000033.1, forward strand.
CGGCGTCGCGCGCAGCACCTCACGGATCGCGGCCCGGTCGCCGTGCTCGCCGACCGGTACCCGGTCCGGGTCGCGGTGCGCGGCGGCCAGCTGGCAGAACTCCAGCCCGTCCAGCACCAGGGCGGCCACCGGCTCGCCCCCGGGCGGACCGGACTCCGGTCCGTCCAGCGGTATCAGCCACTCGCCGGCGGCCGGGCCGTCGATCACCAGCCTGACCCGTCGTCCGGTCCGCTCGTCGCCGGTCCGGCCCTCCGCCCGGCTCTCGGGCGCTCCCGCGGGCGCCCCGGCGTGCTCGGGGCGGGCCGTGCGCTGCCCGGCCAGGGCGAACGGCAGCATCCGGACGGCCAGGTCGATCATCTGCCGCAGGTGCTGCGGGGCCGGCGGGTCGTACGGGTAGGCGACCGCCCGGGCCACGTCCTCGCCGTGCACGTAGCACTCGAAGGCCCGGTCGACGAAGGCGTCCCGCAGCGGGACGGTCGCGAAGCCGAAGTCGACCGGGGTGTTGCCCTGCGGGGCGAGCGCGGCGGAGCGGACCAGCTCGTGGCAGTGCCGGCGCCACCTGGCGCGCACCCGCTGCGGCGGCTGCCCGGCCTGCTCGGCGGTCAGCCGGGCGGTCCGCTCGGTGATCCCGGCCCAGCGCGGGACGCCCTGCGGCGGCACCCGGGGGAGCGGCGGGACGGCCTCCTGCGGCGGCACCCGCCGGGCGACGGCCGGTGCGACGCCGCCCGGGACGGGGTCGGGCAGGCCGAGGGCGACGGCCAGGTAGCCGTCCACGGCGGCGAGGTGGCAGAGCACCTCGGCCGGCCGCAGGTACTCGGTGCCGCCGTGCCACGGGAGTTCGGCCACCTCCTGCCACTCCTCCGGGCCGAGGTCGCGGAGCAGCGCGTCGAGCTTGGCGGTCTCGGCCGTGTAGGGCGCGCCCCAGGCCGGGACGGGCAGGTCGGCCGGGCGGCGGGCGAGGCACCAGTCGAGCACCTGCTGGCGCAGCGGGCCGGGCTGGTCGAGGGGCTCCTCCACGCCGAGCCAGCCGGCCGCCTCGCGCAGCCGGGCCGCCTCCGCGGCGCACCCCGGGCAGGCCCGCAGGTGCTCTTCCAGTTCGGCGGCCTCGCGGTGCGGGACGGCGCCGAGGGCCCAGGCACCGAGCAGGGAGCGCAGGGCCTCGTGTCGGTCGTCGGCGATCGTCACGCCTCCCCGCCCTCCTTCCGCTGCCCGTTGCCGCAGTCCCGGCCGTCCGTGCCGCCATGGTCCCCCGGCGCCGGGGTGCGCCGGTGGCGGGAGCGTTCCTCTTCGAGTTCGGTGGCCAGGAGCTCCAGACCGAGCCGCATCCGCTGTTTGGCGGTCTGTTCGCTGATGCCGAGCCGGTGGGCGGTCTCCTGGTAGGTGCGGCCGTCGTAGTAGGACTCGGCGATGGTCTCACGCAGGGGCTGCGGCAGGGAGGCGACCACGTACTGGACGCGGGCGGCGGTGGCCACCGTCCGGATCTCCTCCTCGGCTGCGCCGTCCTCACCGGCTGCGGCCGGTCCGGCCTCGGCGGCGCGGCGGGCCCGCAGCCGGTCCACGGCGCGGCGGTGGGTGAGTGCGCCGAGCCAGGAGCGGAGCGAGCCGCGGGCCGGGTCGAAGGCCTCGGGGTGCTCCCAGACGTGGGCGAATATCTCCCGCGTGAGCTGGGCGGCGGCCGTCTGGTCGGCGAGTATCCGGCCGGCCAACCCGTGCACCATCGGCGCGAGTTGGTCGTACAGCTCGCCGAGTGCGGTCTCCTCGCCGCGGGCCAGCCGCCGCTGGAGCTGTTCGTCCCAACGAGGGGCGCCGTCGGTGGTGGCCATCGGTCACCACCCCTCCTGCCGTGCGGACCGTTGACGTGCCCCACGGTATCCCGCGCCGTTCGGGCGGTGGAGGGATTCGGTGAAGAACGGAGGAGCCGGTTTCGGATGGTCGGATCGTGGGATCTGCCGTCGATCCGGCTGTCGCGCCGGGCCTGTTCGAAGGTGGCTGGACATATGTTGCACGGGTGGTTCGCGAGTGGCGGGAGCGGCGGCGGGGGCGGGCGGCGGTAGGTTCACCACTGCATCCTCGGCCGGTCGGCCCGGGCCGGGCGATCGCCGGTCCGAGGCTCGCCAGAGTGAGCGGGACAGTATGCCCTGCCCTGTCCCCCGATCGCTGGAATATGCCCGAAGCGCTTGCTGCGGCCGGTCCGCCGAATCATCCTGAGGCGTGTTCGTGTCGCGGCCGGTGCGCGACGGACGAGGTGACGCGGGTGCGTCGTACCGGGTGTGACGTGCGGCGGCCCGACGGGCGGCGGCCGACCCGGGGGACGGCGACCCGATGGGCGGCCCGGTGTGTGCCCGGGCAGGCCGGGTGATCAGGCCAGGCCGGGACGATGGCCGAACTGCGAGTGCAGGTGGTGGAGCAGTGCAGGTTCTACAGGTACAGCTGGCGGTGCAGGCGGACCCCGCCGAGGTCGGCCGGGCCCGCCGGTGGGTGCGCTCACGGCTGCTCAACCACGGTGTGGACCCGGACGCGCCCATCGCCGAGACGGTCGTGCTGGTGGTCTCCGAGCTGGTGACCAACGCGGTGGTGCACACCGGCTGCCCGGCCGTGCTGAGACTCTGCTTCCCGATCGGCGAGGGCCCGGCCGAGGCCGCACCGGCCGCCGGGGTGCGTGAGACGGCGACGGTCGGCCCGCTGCGGGTCGAGGTCGCCGACGCCAGCCAGGCCGCCCCCGCCCCCCGGCACGCCGGGCCGGACGTGGACGCCACCAACGGCCGCGGCCTGGAGCTGGTCGAGCTGCTCTGCGACCGCTGGGGCTGGTACCCGGACGGGGCCGGCAAGCGGGTCTGGTGCGAGATCAGCCCGGACGCCCGGCCGACGGACCCGCTGGCCGTCGTGGACTGGGCCGCCCTGGTCCAGTAGTGACGGGTGCTCACCCGGCACCCGGCACCCGGCACCCGGCACCCGGCACCCGGCACCCGGCGCCGTGCACGGCTGCCGAGCCCCGGCGGAGGGGCCGAACCGCGCCGGCGCACGGCCGAGGCGTGCCCGACGGAGCGTCCGAACGGGGCGTGCGGCGGCCCGGTGATCGTCGGGCCGAAAGCTGACGCAACCATTCCGAATTTCGGACAACCCATTGACGTGACGTATCCGACTGATCACGCTTGGGTGCAGCTCTTCGTTGCGAGGGGACGCCGAGGGAACACCCGAACGCCGCTGCGGTGCTGCTGTCCAGGGGGATCACGTCAGCAGGGGGGCCGCGGTCTGTCGTCGTGTGCTGGCTCCTTGGCGAGTGCGGAGGGTGCGGCGCGGGTTCAGGGCCCGTGCGTCGAGGTTGGATGGCGGCCGGCCGTGCCGTGCTCGGGGTGCGTGCGGCCCGCCGTCATCCGATCTGCCCGTGGGGGCGGTTGTTTTCGGCCACCGGGGTCGCCGGCCGAACGACCGGTTCCGGTCGGCCGGTTCCTGCCCCTCACTGGCCCGATTCCGACGAAATTCGGCAGTCCCGCCCCTCGTCGCCCGCCGGCCCCTTCGGGAGACTCTGGCGGGTGAACGAACCGCACGCCCCCGCCCGCCCCACCGCCCCCGGTTCCGCCCGGGTGCTCCCCGCCGCCCGTGCGCCCCGGGTGCACTACGCCTGGGTGGTGGCCGCCGTCTCGCTGGTGGTGCTGCTCGGCTCGGCCGGATTCCGCTCCACGCCCAGCCTGATGATGGATGCGCTGCACCACGAGTTCGGCTGGTCGACGGGCACGATATCCAGCGCCACCTCGGTCAACCTCACCCTCTACGGACTCACCGCCCCCTTCGCCGCCGCGCTGATGGACCGGTTCGGCGTGCGGTTGGTGGTGGTCTGCGCGCTGCTGACCATCTCGGTCGGCGCCGGTCTGACCATGCTGATGCGCGAGCCCTGGCAACTGGTGCTCTGCTGGGGAGTGCTGGTGGGTCTCGGCAGCGGCTCGATGGCCGGCGCGTTCGCCACCACGATCACCGGCCGCTGGTTCCAGGCCCGGCAGGGGCTGGTCACCGGGGTGCTGACGGCCGCCGGAGCGGCGGGCAACCTGGTCTTCCTGCCGGTCGGCGCCTGGCTGGTCGAGCAGCACGGCTGGCGTTCGGCCGTCGTGGTGGTCTCGCTGGCGGCGACCGCCGTCGCCGTCCCGGTGCTGCTCCTGATGCGTGAGCGGCCCGCCGACCTGGGCCTGCTCCCGTACGGCGCGACCGAGGAGCCCCCCGCCCCGGCGGCCGACGGGCGGGCGCTGGCCCGTTCGCTGAGGGTGCTCCGCACGGCGTCCCGGAGCCGGGCGTTCTGGCTGCTGGCCTCCTCCTTCGCGATCTGCGGCGCGACCACCGCCGGCCTGGTCGGCACCCACTTCATCCCGGCCGCCCACGACCACGGGCTGCCGGTCACCACGGCGGCGAGCCTGCTGGCGCTGATCGGCGTCTTCGACGTGGTCGGCACCGTCGCCAGCGGCTGGTTCACCGACCGCTTCGACGCCGGCCGGCTGCTGGTCGTCTACTACGCGCTGCGCGGGCTCTCGCTGCTCCTGCTGCCGCAGCTGTTCGCGGGTACGCCGGAGCCGCCGATCCTGGCCTTCGTGATCTTCTACGGGCTGGACTGGGTGGCCACCGTGCCGCCGACCGTCGCGCTCTGCCGTCACCACTTCGGCGCCGACGCACCGATCGTGTTCGGCTGGGTGCTGGCCTGCCACCAGATCGGCGCGGCCGTGGTCGCCGGGCTGGCCGGGCTCTCCAGGGACGCGTTCGGCGACTACGACCTCGCCTGGTACGCGGCCGGGGGACTCTGCGCGATCGCCGTCGTCCTCTGCCTGGCGCTCCGGGAGGCCCGGCCGGAGCGGATCGACCCGGCGCTGTCGTGAGGGGCCCTTCGTGAGCACGGCCCACCCTGAGAGCGGCCCCCCGTGAGGGCGGACTGCCGGGGGTTGCCGGGGGCTGCCGGGGTGTCCTCCCGGAGGGTGGCGGCCTGTCGCCGGGGTCATGTCGTAAGGGGCGACTAGGCTTCGCACCCATGACGCTCATCTTCACCCTCGACCCCGACCTCGACCCCGGTCTGCGCGGCGAGATCACCCGGCTGTGGACCGAGGCCAGCAACGCCGGCGGCGCGGTGGGCTTCGTGCCCCCGGTCACCGAGGACGAGGTCTGGGTCACCGCCGAGAAGCAGTTCGCCGGAATCGCGCCGGCCGGGCCGGACCGGCTGCTGGTGGCCCGGGAGGCCGGGACGGGACGGCTGGCCGGTCTGCTGGTCTTCGAGTCGATGCGCTTCGAACTGATGGAGCACTGGCGGGTGCTCTCCCGGGTGATGGTGCACCCCGAGCTCCAGGGGCGCGGCTACGGCGCGGTGCTGATGGCCGAGGCCGAACGGATCGCCCGGGAGTGGGGCCTGGCAGGTCTGCGGCTCCACCTGCGCGGCGGGCTCGGCCTGGAGTCGTTCTACGGGCGCAGCGGCTACACCGAGGCCGGCCGGGTCCCGGGTGCCGTCCGGATCGCGCCCGGTGACGACCGCGACGAGGTCACCATGTGGCTCGACCTGCGCTGACCGCACCCCCGGCGGAGCGCCGTCCGCCCGGGGACGGCGGACCCGTTCCCCGGCGGGCCGCCCGGGCATGCTTCACTGGGAGACCGGCCAGCCCCCGCGCAGAGAAGGACGTGTCCCCGGTGAGCAGCACTGTGAGCAAGAAGTCGCACGCCACACTCCGCTACACCTCCATGCGGGTCTCCATCTTCCTCGGCTGCCTGCTGGTCGCCCTGCTGCTGGGGCACTTCCAGGTGATCCCGGTCAAGGGCCAGTCCGGCACGGTCTTCCTGTTCCTGCTGGCCGCCCTCGTCTCGGCGCCGCTCAGCTACGTGCTGCTGCACAGGCAGCGCGACGACATGTCGGCCGAGATCTCCGGCCGGGTGGACGGCATCCGGACGCGGACGGCGCAGAAGATCGCCGCCCAGAACGCCGAGGAGGACGCGGCCGACGACGCCGCCCGCTCGGCGGCGGCCACGTCCGCCCGGACCGCCGCCGCGCCGAACTGACCAGCGCCGCCGACGTGCCCCGCTCCGGTCCCGCCACGCCCGGCGCCGTCCCCGACGACGCCGGGCCCGGTGACGTCGTACCGCCGGGGACGCCGGCCGGTGCGACGGGTCCGCCCGGTGCCGCCGGTGCCGGGTCCCCGGAGCACGCGGTCGAGGGCGACGGGCCCGCGGCCGGTACCTGGCCGGCCCCCGTCCGGCGGCCCACCGGCCGGGACGTGGCCCGGCTCGCCGGGGTCTCCCAGGCCACCGTCTCGCTGGTGTTCTCCGGCTCGGAGGCGGGCCGCCGGGTCTCCGACGCCACCCGGGAACGGGTCCGCGAGGCCGCGCGCGGGCTCGGCTACCGCCCGCAGGCGGCCGGCCGGCAGCTGCGCCTCGGCCGCAGCGGCATGATCCTGCTGGCCGTGCCGAACATCCTCGGCCCGTTCTTCGGCCGGGTGCTGGAGGGCGTCCACGAGGAGGCGGGCAAGCACGGCCTGGCCGTCGTGGTCAGCTCCGGCTGGGGGAGCGCGACCCTCGCCGAGGCCGCCACCACCAGCCGGTTCGACGGCCTGCTGATCTGCTCCCCGGACGACAGCCAGCTCGGCGAACTGCCCGCCGACACCCCCGCGGTCTTCCTGGACGCCGACCCGGGCACCGACCGCGCCCGCCCGACGGTCGAGCTGGACGTGGCCGGCGGCATGCGCGCCGCCGTCGAGCACCTGGCGGCACTGGGCCACCGCCGGATCGGCCGGCTCCGCTCCACCCACTCCGCCTACACCTTCCGGGTCCGCCAGGCCGCCTTCGAGGAGGCCGTCCGGTCGCTCGGCCTGGACGTGCTCGAACTGGGCGTCAGCCTGAACGAGGGTCAGTCCGCCGCGCGCGTCGCCGCCCACCGGCTGCTGGAGCACCCGGCCCGCCCGCGGGCGGTGATCTGCGACGACGACGTGGTCGCCTCGGGCGTCTACCAGGCCGCCGCCGAACTCGGCCTGCGGGTGCCCGCCGACCTCTCGGTGGTCGGTATCGACAACGTCCCGGTGGCCGCGCTGCTCGCCCCGCCGCTCACCACCGTCGACCTGCCGGGCGAGGAACTGGGCCGGGCCGGTGTCGCGGCGCTCGCCCGGCTGCTCCGCGGCGAGCCGGTGGCGCCGGTGGCGCCGCTCGCCACCTCGCTGGTGCTGCGGTCCTCCACCGCTCCGGGGCGGACGGACTGACCGTCCGTTCCGGTCGGTGGACCGCTCGGCCGGGCTGGGCCCGACGGGTGAAATATCGTCATACCGACTCGCGCCGACGCCGTGGCCGGATGGGCGGGCGATGAGATTCCGATATGTGGACGTTTCGACCTAAACCCTCACGCCTGCCACTCCTGGCCGCATCCCTGGGCCTGATCGGTGGCACCCTGCTGACCGGCACCCTGACCGCCCCGCCCGCCGAGGCCGCCGTCACCTTCACGAAGTCGGTGGACAAGCCCAACCCGGTACCCGGCGAGAACGTCACCTACACACTGCGCTACACCTGCTCGGTCAGCGACTGCGTCAACGGGCAGATCGTCGACACGCTCCCGGCCGGGATGGAGTTCGTCGGCTGGACCCCGGACGCCTCCACCGTCGACGTCCCCAACTCCACCGTCCCGGCGCCCGGCGCCGTGGGCGGCACCCTCACGGCCAGACTGCAGGACCTCACCCCGGGGACCACCGCCACCATCAACGTGGTCCTGAGGTACCCCAACTTCACCACCGCCAACGGCACCCAGAGCACCAACTCGGCCACCCTCACCGCCGACGGGGAGCAGCCGCAGACCGGTACGGCCGGCACCACCGCCGTGGTCCAGCCCAGCTACACCACCACCAAGGGTGTCCAGGGCAGCAGCCAGGACGGTCGCTCGGTCACCTACCAGTTCAGCGCCTGCTCGACCGCCAACGTGCCCAACGTCGACCTGGACGGCAGCCGGCTGGTCGACACCCTGCCGCCCGGTGCGGTGGTGGACACCGGCCGCTCCCCGGGCTGGGTCAACGACCCGGCGGGCTCCACCACCTGGGTGTACGACATCGGCGCCTTCCGGGCCGGCAACGGCCAGGCCGGCTGCCGCATCCCCGGCGTCCTGGTGGTCAACTACCCCGACCCGACGTTCCCCAGCGGCACCACCTCCACCAACACCGTGACGCTCCAGGGCGACCCGCTCGGCCCCGAACCGCAGCGGGACCTCTCCACCGCCACCGCCGACACCCCGGTCTTCCAACCGCCCGTCACCGGCATCCAGGTCGGCGCCTCCAAGGTGTGGCAGGCGACCTCCGTCTCCGGCGACCTCACCTCCTTCAGCCTGCGCCCCAGCAACGTCGCCGGTCCGATCACCGGCCTGGTGGTGACCGACCCGGGCACCGGCACCACCGCCAACCTGTACAACTGGCTGATCCCGCAGTCCATCCAGCTGGAGGCGTGGAACCCCACCTCGATCGGTCTCGCCCTGGAGTACCGGCTGGACGGCGACCCCGCCTGGCAGACCTTCACCCCGGGCACCCCGCTGAACGGGTCCGGCACCCGCCGGATCACCTTCGCCACGGGCGCCGGCGACCCGGCCAACGACGTGCTCGGCATCCCGGCCGGCCGCTACCTCGACGGCCTGCGGTTCACCTGGACCGGCCCGATCCCGACCGGCTGGAGCCCCGGCAACTCCGTCCAGCTGCTCGCCCAGACCATCACCCCCGGCCACGACGGGCGCCCCGCGCCCGTCCCGCTGCGCAACTGCGTCGACGTGGTCGGCACCGACGCGGCCGGCGACACCTCGGCCGCCAACGCCTGCGCCGACTCCACCGTCACCGCCGCCACCAACCTGGGTGCCGCCAAGACCACCGTGGCCGGCGCCGTGCTCTCCCCCGGCGGGGTGGCCACCTTCCAGATCACCCCGTACAACCGGACCGGCCGCACCCTCGACCGTCCGCTCGTCCTCTACGACCTGCTGCCGCCCGGCATGGTCTACGTCGAGGGCAGCGCGCGCCCTGACCCCGCCTACGCGGAGTCGGTCCCCCCGGAGTCCGTCGCGGTGCTGCCCGGCCCCGACGGGCGGCAGCTGCTCAAGCTGACCTGGCCGGCCGGAAGCCCCGACATGATGTACCTGAACGACCACCGGGCCTACCGGACCCTGATCGACGTCCAGGTGGCCGGCAGCGCCCGCCCCGGCACCCTGACCAACGACGTGTACGTCACCACCGAGGGCAGCGGCCCCCCGGTCGCCTGCTTCTACTTCGGCAGTGACAGCGGGGTGCCGGATGCCCAGGACCTCGACAAGGACGGCGACGCCACCGAGACCCTGTGCCACGCCTCCTCGCAGGTCGAGGTGCAGGTACCGGCCGTGCTGCGGTCCTACAAGGAGGTCAGGGGCGACCTCGACCCCGACTACACCACCACCGGAACCACCCGGCCCGGCGGCGGCATCTCCTACCGGCTGACCGTCCGCAACGACTCCGCCGACCCGGTCACCGAGTTCGTCGCGTACGACAAGCTGCCCACCCCCGGCGACGGGTACGTGCTGCGGCCGGACACCCCGCGCAGCTCGGCCTGGACGCCCTCCCTGGTGGAGCCGCTGACCTCCAGCGACCCGACCGTGGTGATCGAGTACACCACCTCGCCCGACCCCTGCCTGCCCGCCGACTTCGCGGTGCCCGGCCCGTGCGACGCCGGCGCGCAGTGGAGCACGGCCTTCCCCGGCCCCGGCACCGCCACCTGGTTCCGGGTGGCCCGCCCCGGCACGCTCGCCCCCGGCGCACTGTTCACCCTGACCTGGCCCATGGTCGCCTCGTTCGACGCGGGTGCGGACGAGTTCGCCTGGAACAGCTTCGCCTACTCCGCCACCGACGCCTCCGGCCGTCCGTTCCTGCCCGCCGAACCGGCCAAGGTCGGGGTCGGCGTCGAGCAGGCCGTCCCGCCGGCCAACGCGCTCGGCGACTTCGTCTGGAACGACCTCAACGGCGACGGCATCCAGCAGCCCGGTGAACCCGGCGTCCCCGGCGTCCGGGTCGAGCTGCTGGACGGCGAGGGCCGGGCGGTCCGGGACAAGAGCGGCCGGCCGGTCGCGGCGGTCACGGACGCGAGCGGGCACTACCTGTTCGAGCAGTTGCCGGACGGGGTGTACGCGGCGCGGTTCGACCTGACCACGCTGCCCGAGGGGGCCACGGTGACCCGGCGGGCCGCCGGGGCGGACCGGGAGCTGGACTCGGACGCGGACCCGACGACCGGAGTGACCCAGACGGTCACGCTGGCCGGCGGGACGCGGGACCTCGGCCTGGACCTGGGACTGGTGCTTCCCACACCGTCGCCCTCGCCCTCGCCCTCGCCGTCCCCGTCCCCGACCGTCTCGCCGTCGCCGACCGCCTCCCCGTCTCCGACGGTCTCCCCGTCCCCGACGGTCTCCCCGTCCCCGACGGTGTCGCCCACCTCGTCGACGTCCACGGCCGTTCCCTCGCCGTCGCCGACGGTCGAGCCCTCGTCGCCGACGCACTCGCCGACGCACCGGCCCACGACCCACCACCCCACGACCCACCACCCGAAGCCGACGCACTCGTCCGGCCACGGCGGTGAGCTGCCCGACACCGGCGGCGGACCGGGCACCCTGATCGGCATCCTCGCGGCCGCCGTGCTCGGTACCGGCCTGCTGCTCGCCCTGATCGTCTGGGGAGGCCGAGGCCGCCACAGCTGAGGTACCGGCCAGGAGAAAGTGACTGCGCCCGTCGGCCAGACCACCGGCCCGACGGGCGCAGCCACGTCTTCGGGGCGGGCTCAGCCCACCGGCACCGGCACCGGTCCGGCGTCGGCGGGCGCGCCGGAGCCCGCCGGGCCGGCGGCGGGGACGACCCGGAACCAGCGGCGGGCGCCGAACAGCAGCAGCCCGCCCAGGCCGATGCCGCCCGCCGCGCAGAGCGCCACCGAGCGCAGCGATCCCTCGGCGAGGTGGCCCGAGACCGCGTAGCCGAGCGAGTTGCCGGTCGCGAAGAGCGTGACCAGCCAGGCGAAGGCCTCGGTCACGGTGCCGACCGGGGCAAGCTCGGCGACCAGGACGAACGCCGCCGCCAGCAGCGGGGCGAGGGCGATCCCGGAGACGAACGCCAGTCCGGCCATCGCGGCCGGTCCCGGAACCAGGAGCAGCGGCAGGTAGGAGGCGGCCATGCCGAGCGCCATCAGCCCGGTGCGGGTGGCGGTGGAGCTGCGCCACTTCACGGCGCCGTAGGCGAGCGCCCCGAGCAGCCCGCCGAGCGCGGCCAGCGCCAGCAGGGTGCCCGCGCCGCCCGGGAGCCCGTCCGTCCGCTCGTGGGCCTCCGCGTAGGCGATGAACAGCACGTTCTGCGCACCGACCGCCCAGCCGGCGCCGGCCAGGCCGACCAGCAGCAGCACCAGTCCGGGGGAGCGGAGCGGTCCGAGCAGGCCCGCCGAGTGCTCGCGCGGCGGCGCCTGCCAGGCCCGGGCCGGTGCGGTGGTGGCCACGATCAGGGCCCCGGCCAGCCCCAGCCCGGCCGCCACCCAGAGTGCCGCGACCGGGCTGACCGCACCGGCGATCCCGGCCACCGCGAGCGGACCGGCGACGTAGAGGATCTGCTGGGCGGCGGAGTCGAACGCGTAAGCGGTGTCGAGCTGTTCGTCCTCGACGACGTCCGGCCAGAGCGAGCGGAGGCAGGGTTCGAGCGGCGGCATGGCCAGGCCGGCGATCGCGGCGCCGACCGGCGCGGCCAGGGCCGATCCGGGAGCCAGCGCGAGCAGGGTGTACCCGCCGCCGGCGACCACGGCGGAGAGGAGCAGGACGCGGGGCTGCCCCGTCCGGTCCACGATCCGGCCGAGCACCGGTCCGCCGACCGCCGCCGCGATCGCGTACGCGGCGGTGGCCAGGCCGATCCGGCTGTACGGCGCGCCGGCCTCGCGCAGGGCGAGCGCGATCACCAGGGCGGTCATGCCGGCCGGGAGGCGGCCGAGCAGGGTGCCGAGGAGCAGGCGGCCGACGTGCGGGGCGCGGAGCAGGGCGAGGTAGCCCATGGGCGGGGTTCTCCGGTCTGGGCGGTGGGCGTGGAGGGGGCGCCATCCAAGTTATACGTATAACCGGCAGGCGGTCAATCGGGGCGGGCGGTCGATCTGATGGGGCGTCAGCTTCGTTCGTGTCCGGACTCCGACCGGGCTGCGAGTGGGCGCATGTCCGGAACTCAAACAACTACTTTGAACATCTCAAACCTTTACTGCTAACGTATCGGCCATGACCACCTCAGACGCACTCCGGATGCACGGCCTGGGCTCGCAGCCCGGCGCCGCCCGCGGGTGCCGTCTGCCCGGTGCTGTGGACAGCCCGCGCCGTTGTCGCGCGATGAGCTGTATTCCGGCGGCACGCCCCTGACCGGGGCCGGTCCTCCTCCCCCGGCCCCCGCCGTGTCGCCTTCCCCGCCCCGCCTCACCGTCAGCAACGCCTCCCCCGGAGCCGCACCGTCATGTCCACAGCGCCCGAGGCGACCTCGTCGCCGTCCGTGCTCGCCAGAATCCGCAAGACCCCCTTCTGGGTCCAGATCGTCGCCGGCCTCGTGCTCGGCATCGGGCTCGGTTACCTGGCCCGCGCGGCCGACATCTCCTGGCTGGCCACCACCCTGGAGACGATCGGCAAGATCTTCGTCCAGCTGCTGAAGCTCGCCGTCCCCCCGCTGGTCTTCACCGCGATCCTGGTGAGCGTCGCCAACCTGCGCAACGTGACCAACGCGGCCCGCCTGGCCGTCCGCACGCTGCTCTGGTTCCTGATCACCTCGCTGATCGCGGTGGCCATCGGCCTCGGCCTCGGCCTGCTGACCAACCCGGGCGAGGGCACCGACCTCAAGACCGAGGGCCTCAAGGCGCCGAAGTCCACCGGCAGCTGGATCGACTTCCTGACCGGGATCTTCCCGACCAACATCGTCACCGCGTTCACCGAGGTCGAGGTCCTGCAGATCGTCTTCCTGGCGGTCGTGGCCGGCGCGGCGATCCTCAAGCTCGGCGCGAAGGCCGAGCCGGTCCTCAAGCTCAGCGAGTCCGTCCTGGAGCTGATCCAGACCGCCCTGTGGTGGGTCATCCGGCTCTCGCCGCTCGGCACCCTCGGCCTCATCGGCAAGTCCGTCGCCAAGTACGGCTGGGACCTGCTGAAGCCCTTCACCGTCCTGACCGTCGACATCTACGTCGGTTGCGCGCTGGTGCTGTTCGTCGTCTACTCCCTGCTGCTGAAGTTCGCCGCCGGCCTCAACCCGCTGAACTTCTTCAAGGGTGCCTGGCCCGCCATCCAGCTGGCCTTCGTCTCCCGCTCCTCGGTCGGCACCCTGCCGGTCACCCGTCGCGTCACCGAGCGCCTCGGCGTGCCGAGCGAGTACGCCTCGTTCGCGGTGCCGTTCGGTGCCACCACGAAGATGGACGGCTGCGCCGCGATCTACCCGTCGCTGGCCGCGATCTTCGTCGCCCAGGTCTACGGCATCGACCTCGGCATCAAGGACTACCTGCTGATCGCCTTCGTCTCGGTCATCGGCTCGGCCGCCACGGCCGGTCTCACCGGCGCGATCGTGATGCTGACCCTGACCCTCTCCACCCTGGGCCTGCCCCTGGAGGGCGTCGGCCTGCTGCTGGCGATCGACCCGATCCTCGACATGATCCGCACCGCGACCAACGTCGCCGGCCAGGCTCTCGTGCCGATCGTGGTCGCCGCCCGGGAGAAGACCCTCGACCTGGTGGCCTACAACAACCCCACCGGCGACCTCTACGCGGACGCCCCGGCGGCCGTCGTCCCGGCGCAGTCCGGCCCGAAGGCCGCGGCCACGGCCTGACCGGTTCCACGCAGGGCCCCCTCCCCGCGGGGGAGGGGGCCCTGCGCATGCCCGCGGAGGGGGTGCGGCACAGCCCCCGGCGCCGGAAAAGGCAGGGGGCCCACCGAAAACGGCGGGCCCCCTTGGGTGTTGCTCTCTTGTGCTCTGGTGACGGCCGGCGGCCGTCGGCGGACCCGAGGGGTCCCGAGCGATCAGAACATCGTGAGGATGGTCAGATAAGGGTGACGTTCTCCGCCTGCGGGCCCTTCGGGCCCTGAGTGACGTCGAAGCTGACCGCCTGGTTCTCCTCCAGCGAGCGGAAACCGCTCGCGTTGATGGCGGAGTAGTGGACGAAGACGTCGGGGCCGCCGCCCTCCTGGGCGATGAAGCCGAAGCCCTTCTCAGCGTTGAACCACTTGACGGTTCCCTGAGCCATGCCGTTCTCCTTGCGAGGGACGTGTCGGGGACCACACCGTGTGGCACCCGGTCCGCTGCGCTGATCGCCCTGCCTCCGGACGGGTCCGGAGTTTTTCGATATTGCTGAAAAACTACAAAAAGCCTGCGGTTACATGCTCCGCAGGCTTCAAGTACTGCAAGGGGAATCAAACTGCAACTGAGGGCAACGCTAGCATGCGGCTGCTGTGACGACCAGGGGTGACTTGCAGGCCGGACCGCACGTGTCGAAAGCCCGGATCAGCGGTGTCCGCCGGGCTGTTGGGCCCGTCGCGCACGGCCCGTCGGGCCCGGTGGACGCGGCCCGTCGCGGCAGCGGACGCGGAGCGGGCCGGCACGCCGTGCGCGCGTGTCGGAAGGCCGGTGCCGGGCTTCCGGAACCTCGGGCATACCCTGCGGGGAGGCGCACGAACAGCAAGGGAGCGGCGCAGTGGCACCACCGGATGCGGAAACACGGGATCCCGAGGGGCACCCCCCGGTCCGGCCTCGGGTCGGGCACATCCAGTTCCTGAACTGCGTACCCCTCTACTGGGGACTGGCCAGGACCGGGAACCTGCTCGACCTCGACCTCACCAAGGACACCCCGGAGAAGCTCAGCGACCAACTGGTCCGCGGTTCGCTCGACATCGGGCCGATCACCTGCGTGGAGTACCTCCGGCACGCGGACGAACTGCTGGTGATGCCCGACATCGCGGTCGGCAGCGACGGCCCCGTGATGTCCTGCGTGATCGTCAGCAAGGTGCCGCTGGCCGACCTGGACGGCCGGCGGGTCGCCCTCGGCTCCACCAGCCGGACCTCGGTACGGCTCGCCCGGCTGCTGCTGGAGGAGCGCGAGGGCGTGCGCCCGGAGTACTTCAGCTGCCCGCCCGACCTGGACGCCATGCTCGCCGAGGCCGACGCGGCCGTCCTGATCGGCGACCCGGCGCTGCGCGCCTACCTCGGTCAGGCGGCCGCGCAGGGCCTGGCCGTGCACGACCTCGGCGAGATGTGGAAGGAGTGGACCGGACTGCCGTTCGTCTTCGCGGTCTGGGCCGCCCGCCGCGACTTCGCGGAGCGCCGGCCCGAGCTGACCGCGGCGGTGCACCGGGCCTTCCTGGAGTCCCGGGACCTCTCCCTGGTGGAGGCCCGCGAGGTCGCCGCGCACGCGGCCCGCTGGGAGACGTTCGACGCCGGTGTGCTGGAGCGGTACTTCAGCGAGGCGCTGGACTTCTCGCTCGGCGAGCGGCAGCTGGCCGGACTGGCCGAGTTCGCCCGCCGGGTCGCGTCCGACAGCGGTTTCGCGCCGGACGTGGCGGTCCGGCTGCTGGAACCGGCGCCCGTCGTGGCCTGACCGCCGGTCTCCTCGCCCGCGCCCCGGATCGTGGCCCGGGTTGTGGCCCTCCACTGCCCCGCCGCCCGGTAGCGTCTGCACCCGGTATCCGTGTCCCGGAGGCGGGGCCATGCGGCGAGGGGAGCGTGCGGGGGATGCAGGCACTGGGATCGGACGATCCGCGCCGGGTGGGCGCCTACCGGCTGCTGCGCCGGCTCGGTGCGGGCGGCATGGGCCGGGTCTACCTCGGCCGGACCGCGGGCGGCCGCACGGTGGCGGTCAAGGTGGTCCGCGGCGAACTGGCCGAGGACGCCGAGTTCCGCGCCCGGTTCCGGCAGGAGGTGGACGCCGCCCGACGGGTCGGCGGCTCCTGGACGGCACCGGTCCTGGACGCGGACACCGAGGGCGAACGCCCCTGGGTGGCCACCGGCTACATCGCCGGCCCCGCGCTCGGCGCCGCCGTCACGGAGCACGGGCCGCTGCCCGAGCCGGCGGTCCGGACCCTCGGGGCCGGCCTCGCCGAGGCGCTCGACCACGTCCACGGCCTCGGGCTGGTCCACCGCGACGTCAAACCGTCCAACGTGCTGCTGACCCTGGACGGTCCGCGGCTGATCGACTTCGGCATCGCCCGCGCGCTGGACGCCGCCAGCGGGCTCACCCAGTCCGGCTACGTGGTCGGCTCACCCGGCTTCATGTCCCCCGAGCAGGCGAACGGGCAGCTCGCCGGACCGCCCAGCGACGTCTTCTCGCTGGGCGCCGTGCTCGGCTACGCCGCGACCGGGGTGCACCCCTTCGGCGAGGGCGTGAGCGCCGCCGTCCTCCTCTACCGGGTGGTGCACGAGGAACCGGACCTCTCCGGGCTGACCGACGGTTCGTTGCGCTCGGCCGTGCTCGCCTGCCTGGCCAAGGACCCGGCGGCCCGCCCGACCCCGCGCGAGCTGCGCGCCTGGCTGGACCCGGACGGCTCGGCCGCCGCCCGGCTGGGGCGGGGCGGCTGGCTGCCGGCGGCGCTGGCGGCGGCGGTCGGGCGGAGCGCGGTGCAACTGCTGGACCTGGAGGCCGAGGTCTCCTCGGTGGGAGCGGGCCCGCCGTTTCCGGGGGCGCCGGGAGCGGACCGGACGCCGACCTACGTCCCCGGCGCGGGGGCAGACGTGCGCGGCGGGCCGGGTACGGGGGGGACCCCGGCGGTCGGGGCCGCCTCCCGGCGCCGGTACGGGCCCTGGCTCCTGGCGGGTGCGCTGCTGCTGGCGGCGGGGGCCGGCTACGGCGCCTACCGGGTGTGGGGGCCGGAGGACCCGCCCGCCGTGGCCACCGCGACGGGGACGGGCTCGCCGAGCGCCCCGGCCACCGGGGGCGCCACCCGGCCGCCGCCGTCGACCGCGACCGGCGGGCCGTCCGGCGGGTCGTCGCCGTCGGGAGGGCCCTCGGGCGGGACGGCGACCGGGGGGACGCCGTCCGGTGGGGCCTCCGGGACCGGCGCCCCGACGACCGGGCCGAGCGTCGTCCCGGAACGCTTCCTCGGCACCTGGCGCGGGGAGATGAACACCCAGAAGGGGGTGCCCGCCGGCACCACCACCCTGGTCGTCGGAAAGGCGGCGCTCGGTCAGGAGGCCACCACCAGCCGCAACGAGCTCAGCGGGCTGCTCTCGGTGAGCTGCGAGGGCGCCTGGACGCTCACCTCGGCCGAACCGGAGAAGCTGGTGTTCACCTCCCGGCTGGTCCGCTCCTCACTGCCCGGGGCCTGCACCGGCGGCTCGTACTCCGAGACGCTCACCCTGCAGAAGGACGGCGCGATCCTCTTCACCTCGGCCGACCCGAAGGCCGGGAACCCGTCCGGGACGCTACGGCGGGCGGGCTGACGCGGGGCGGCGGAGGCGCTGGCGTAGGCTGAACCGGATGCGGCCCGGGGGTCCGACCTGGCGGTTCGATCCGCCGGCACGACCCCGGGGCGCAACCCGGAACCGTGCCCGTCCGGCAGGGCCCGCCAGACCAGCAGTACCCGAGAGAGAGAAGGCCGTCAGGTGTCCGAGCTCGCAGCGACCACCCTCGATGCGCCCAGCACCGACCTGCAGGCCGTGCTCGACCGGGCGGCCGGCGGCGGCCGGATCAGCCCGGAGGAGGCGCTGGAGCTCTACCGCTCGGCCCCGCTGCACGCGCTCGGCTCGGCGGCCGACGCGGTGCGCCGCCGGCGCTACGCCGGTACCGAGCACATCGCGACGTACATCATCGAGCGCAACATCAACTACACCAACGTCTGCGTGACGGCGTGCAAGTTCTGCGCCTTCTACGTGGCGCCGAAGAGCACCAAGGGCTGGTCCCGCGACCTCGACGAGATCCTGCGCCGCTGCGCGGAGACGGTCGAGCTGGGCGGCACCCAGATCATGTTCCAGGGCGGCCACCACCCGGACTACGGCGTGGAGTACTACGAGCGCGCCTTCTCGGCGATCAAGGCGGACTTCCCGCAGCTGGTGATCCACTCGCTGGGCGCGTCCGAGGTCGAGCACATGGCCCGGATCTCGGGCGTCTCGATCGAGGAGGCCATCACCCGGATCCACAAGGCGGGCCTCGACTCCTTCGCCGGTGCCGGCGCCGAGCTGCTGCCGGAGCGTCCGCGCAAGGCGATCGCCCCGCTCAAGGAGTCCGGCGAGCGCTGGCTGGAGATCATGGAGACCGCCCACGGCCTGGGCGTCGAGTCCACCTCCACCATGCTGATGGGCACCGGCGAGACCAACGCCGAGCGGATCGAGCACCTGCGGATGATCCGCGAGGTGCAGGACCGCACCGGCGGGTTCCGCGCCTTCATCCCGTACACCTACCAGCCGCAGAACAACCACCTGAAGGGGTCGACCCAGGCGACCGTCTTCGAGTACCTGCGGATGATCGCCATCGCCCGCCTCTTCCTGGACAACATCGCCCACATCCAGGGCTCCTGGCTGACCACCGGCAAGGAGGCCGGCCAGCTGTCGCTCCACTACGGCGCGGACGACCTGGGTTCGGTGATGCTGGAGGAGAACGTCGTCTCGGCGGCCGGCGCCAAGCACCGCTCCAACCTCACCGAGCTGATCCACCTGATCCGGGCGGCGGACCGCGTCCCCGCGCAGCGCTCGACCACCTACGAGCACCTGCGGGTGCTGGACGACCCGGCCGACGACCCGGTCGACCCGCGGGTCGCCTCGCACATCGCCTCCACCGCGATCGAGGGCGGCACGGCGCACCCCGAGCTGAAGATCCTCGACAACGGCTGAGCGCCTCCACTGCCGTGCTGACCCTGCACCGGGCGGCCCGTGTGCTGCCCGACCCGGCCGATCCCACCGCCCCGTCCTACGCCGACGGGGCGGTGCTCGTGCGTGGCGAGCTGATCGCCGCCGTCGGCCCGTACGACGGACTGGCGGCGGAGCACCCGGCGGCCCGGGTGCGGGACTGGGGCGACGGACTGCTCACCCCCGGTCTCCGCAACCCGTACGGGCGCTGGCTGCTGGAGCGTGCGTACCATCCGGACCCGCGTGAGGGGATCGGGGACGAGCCGGTGCCCGGAGGGCCGGAGGGGCTCGGGGGACCGGCCGACGAGGCGCGGTGCGGCGCGAGCGCCCGGCGCGGGCTCCAGCGGATGCTCGGGTTCGGGGTGACCGCGGTGGCCGGGCCGTTCGAACGCGCCTCGGTGCGGACGGCGGTGGCCCGGTCGGGGCTGGGCGCGCCGGGCGGTGCGGGGGCCGAGGAGGGTCCGCTGGACCCGCTCGCGGTGCTCCCGTTCGTCGAGGCCGTGCACGGCCGCCTGGGGGTCGGGGGCCGGGCCGACTTCGCCGTGTTCGCACCCGGTGCGGACGGGCCGCGGGCCGGGGGCTGCCTGGCCACGGTGCTGGCCGGTCGACTGGTGTTCCGCCGGCGGTGAGCTGTCCGCCGCGACCCGGCTCCGGGGACCGGCACGGGGTGGACGCCCGGATGCTACTCGTTGGTAGTCATACCGTCATACTGCTGTTTTCCGCTTCCCGGTGATCCCCCCTTGTGTCGCAGGGGAGTTGCTTCGTGTGCCGTCGAACTGCACCCCCGGCGAGGGTGTCTGATTCCCCCTTCGCCGTGACCTGAGGGCCCGCCAGCGGATAGCATCCCGCTCAGCTCAGTCCGTACCCTCACCACACTCCGCCCGTGCCCTCGGGCGGCGGGGCCCCGTCCCAGGCCCCGAACGCAAGCCAGGACAGGAACCATGCGATCCGCGACCGTCCCCCCGCCGCGCACCCCGCGGTTGGGCCGTGTTTGGTACCTCACCGCCGTGCTCAGCGCCGTACTGGCCGTCGGCATGTGCCTGCTGGGCTGGCGTCAGGCCGAGCAGGCCGACCGGATCGGCGCGCACCCGGTGACGGTCGAGGGCACGGTCACCCAGCTCCCCGCCGGCGGCGGCTCCTACAGCACCGTCAGCTACCGGGCCGTCGGCCAGCAGCACACCGCGGCGGCGCTGCCGCTCGCCGACGGCGTGAAGGTCGGTGACACGGTCTGCCTGGAGCACGCGGCCGACGACGCGGGCGCGGTCCGGGTCTGCGGCGACACCTACCCGCAACCGGTCGGCGTCGGGCTGGCCCGGTTCAGCGTGCCGGTGGCGGTGGTGCTCTTCGCCGTCTGCATGCTGAGGATCCGCAGGCACCGGCGCGACCTCGCCGTCCGGAGCGGGCAGAACCGGATCGCCACCACGGTGGCCATGGCGACCGGCGCGCTGGCCGAGGGGATGCCGGCGATAACCCACGGCAAGCGCTCGCGCCGCAAGCGCCGCTCCGGCGGGCGGCGCGGCCTGCACTGACGCTCCGCCCGCGCCGGGGTGAGGGCGTGTCGGGCGAGGACCGTGCCGGACCGCGACGACGCAGGCCCCGTCCGGCCGCGGCCCGGCCGCACCGTCCGGATCGCGCCGGACGTGCCCCGTTGCCCGGATCGTCCGGGCCAGGGTGAACAATGGGGTCGTGACCCGAGCCTCTCTGGACAAGCAGCCGCACGAAGTCGCCGCCATGTTCGACGACGTCGCGGCCAAGTACGACCGCACCAACGACGTGCTCTCCCTCGGCCAGGCCCGCGCCTGGCGCCGGGCGGTGGCCGAGGCCGTGGACGCCGGGCCGGGGGACCTCGTCCTCGACCTCGGGGCCGGCACCGGCACCTCCTCGCTGCCGTTCCGGGAGGCCGGGGCCGAGGTCGTCCCCTGCGACTTCTCGGTCGGCATGCTGACCGAGGGCAAGCGCCGCCACCCCGAGCTGGCGCTGACGGCCGGGGACGCCACCCGGCTGCCGTTCGCCGACGGCACCTTCGACTCGGTGACGATCTCCTTCGCGCTGCGCAACGTCCACGAGACCGAGGCGGCGCTGCGCGAGATGCACCGGGTCACCAAGCCCGGCGGCAAGCTGGTGATCTGCGAGTTCTCCACGCCGACCTGGACGCCGTTCCGGACGGTGTACACCGAGTACCTGATGCGCGCGCTGCCGCCGGTCGCCACCGCGGTCAGCAGCAACCCGGACGCCTACGTCTACCTCGCCGAGTCCATCCGGGCCTGGCCCGACCAGCCCGCTCTGGCGGGGCTGCTCCAGGAGGCCGGCTGGTCCAAGGTGGCCTGGCGCAACCTGACCGGCGGGATCGTCGCCCTGCACCGGGCGTACAAGGTCTGATCCCCGGGTCGGGCCGCCCCGGACCCGCCGGAGCCGACCGCGGTTCCGGCCGGGGCCCGGTCCGCAGCTCGTAGACTCGTCCAAGCCCAGCCGCGCCGGCCCCCGACGGCCGGCCGACCCCAGCAGGAGTGTGCCCACCGTGTCCGAGACCGCCGTCGACCTGAACGCAGGCGTTGTGGAGAGCACCGCGGACGTCATCGTGGTCGGCGCGGGCCCGGCCGGCTCCGCCACGGCGTACTACCTGGCCCAGGCGGGCCTGGACGTGCTGCTGCTGGAGAAGACCTCCTTCCCCCGGGAGAAGGTCTGCGGCGACGGACTCACCCCGCGCGCCACCAAGCAGCTCGTCGACATGGGCATCGACGTGTCGACCGCGAACGGCTGGCTGCACAACAAGGGGCTGCGGATCATCGGCGGCGGCGTCCGGCTGGAGCTGGACTGGCCCGAGCTGTCGGCGTTCCCCGACTACGGACTGGTCCGCAAGCGGGCCGACTTCGACGAGCTGCTCGCCCGTCAGGCCGAGAAGGCGGGCGCCCGGCTCCACGAGCGCTGCAACGTCAGCGGCCCGGTGCTGGACGAGCGGACCGGCCGGATCATCGGCGTCACCGCCCGGCTCGGCGAGGAGAAGCGGCCGGTGACCTTCCGGGCCCCGCTGGTGGTGGCCGCCGACGGCAACTCCACCCGGCTCTCGCTGGCCATGGGCCTGCACCGCCGCGAGGACCGGCCGATGGGCGTCGCCTACCGGACCTACTTCACCTCCCCGCGACACGACGACGACTACCTGGAGTCGTGGCTGGAACTGTGGGACACCCGCGGCACCGAGCGGAAGCTGCTGCCCGGCTACGGCTGGGTCTTCGGCATGGGCGACGGCACCTCCAACGTCGGCCTCGGCATCCTCAACTCCTCGCCCGCCTTCGGCGAGCTGGACTGGCGCGAGGTCCTCAAGGCCTGGTGCGCCAGCATGCCGGAGGAGTGGGGCTACACCCCCGAGAACATGACCGACCCGATCCGCGGTGCCGCGCTCCCGATGGCCTTCAACCGGCAGCCGCACTACACCCGCGGCCTGCTGCTGGTCGGCGACGCCGGAGGCATGGTCAACCCGTTCAACGGCGAGGGCATCGCCTATGCGATGGAATCCGGCCAGATCGCCGCCGGAGTCATCGTGCAGGCCCACGCCCGGCTGACCGACGCCGGCCGCGAGCGCGCCCTCCAGGCCTACCCGCGCATCCTCAAGGACGTCTACGGCGGCTACTACACGCTCGGCCGCGCCTTCGTGAAGCTCATCGGCAACCCGAAGGTCATGCAGCTCGCCACCCAGCGGGGCCTGACCCACCCCGTCCTGATGAAGTTCGTCCTGAAGATGCTGGCCAACCTCACCGACCCCCAGGGCGGCGACGCGATGGACCGCATCATCAACGGCCTCGCCAAGGCCGCCCCCAACGCCTGACCCACGGGCCGGCGGCCCCGTACCCCGGCGGCCCTTGACCCCGGCGGTACCGGATCCGGGCCCCGGCGGCCGGGAGCCCGAAGACTCCGGCGCCGTGGGCCACCCCGGGGTCAGCGCCGATCGGCCTCGGGCCGGTCCGCGTCCGGTCGAGCCGTCTCCGGTCGGCCGGTCGCGGGCTGACCTGTCGCGGGCCGCCGGCCGGCGGCGGAGCGGCGTTCGACGTAGGCGAGGCGTTCGGCGAAGACCCGGGCCGCGTCGGGGGTGAGCGTCCGGAGGGCGACCAGGGCCGAGAAGACGACGTCGCAGAGCTCGTGCTGGACGTCGTCCCAGGTGTGGGTGACGCCCTTGCGCGGGTTCTGACCGGTGGCGCCGATCACGGCGGCGCTCACCTCACCGACCTCCTCGGAGAGTTTGAGGATCCGGGCCAGCCGTTCCTCCTGCGGAGGGAGCGGGCTCTCCTCGTCGAGCCAGGTGACGAGGTGGTCGACGCTCTCCCAGATCCTGCTGTCCATGCGGTGCTGCTCCCGTACGGTGTCGATGGCGTGGTCCACCGTACGGGAGCGGTGGCGTGCGGCGGCCGACCGCGGTGGGGGCCGGGCGGGGCCGGGGCTGCGGACGGGGCCCCGGCGGGAGGTCAGCGCTTGGCGATCCGGACGTCGCGGATCTTGACGAAGAGGTTCGGGTAGCCGTCGCCGGGGTTGTTCTGGTCGTCCTCGCCCGCGGCGGCGATCTTCTGGAGGACGTCCAGCCCCGCGGTGATCCGGCCGAAGGGCGTGTAGGCGGGGGAGAGCTTGGTGTCCTTCCAGACGAAGAAGAACTGGCTGCCGTTGGTGTTCGGCCCGGCGTTGGCCATGGCGACGGTTCCGGCGGGGTAGGTGGCGCCCTCCAGGTTCTCGTCGGGGAACGAGTAGCCCGGGCCTCCGCTGCCGGTGCCGGTCGGGTCGCCGCACTGCAGGACGAAGATCCGCTGGGTGGTGAGCCGGTGGCAGTGGCTGCGGTCGTAGTAGTCGTGCTCGGCGAGGAACCGGAACGAGAACGTGGTGCAGGGGGCCTTGTCGGTCAGCGCCTGGAAGGTGATCGCCCCCTGGGAGGTCCTCAGCGTCGCGCTGTAGGGCTTGGCGGCCTTCTTGGCGTCGAAGACCGGGATGCCCTTGAAGTTGTCGGCCGGGACCGCCGGGGTGTAGGTGCAGGCGGCGCCGGCGGCGGTGCCGGTCGACGGGGTCTCCGCGACGGCGGTGCCGGTGCTCACGGCGAGCGGCAGGACGGTGGCGGCGGCGATCAACGCCCAGTGTTTCCGCTTCACTTGACGGGCCTTCCGGTGGATGGGGGACGGCTGCGTTGTCATGGCGACATCATCCATGGCGGGGTGGGGATCCGGTAGGGGTGGAATGCCGTTGATCGTCCGGCCTCCGGTGCGCGAGGATGGCGGACCCCTGCTCCGCCCCGACCGGACCCCGTGCCCGGTCGCCTGCTCGGCTCGTTGCTCAGCCCCGGGATCCGTCCGACGTCGTGCGGGACTCTCGTGTGCCGGTTCCCGTTCGCTCCGAAGAGGTCCTGCCCATGCGTGTTTCGTCGTCCGTTCTCCGAGATGTGCCGGTCCTGCTGGTGGCGGTGGTGTGGGGGTCGAGCTTCCTGGCGGTGCAGCGGGTGGCCGAGCCGGGGACGGTGGTGGCCATGCTGGTGCTGCGGTTCGGCCTCGTCCTGCCGTTGCTCGGGGTGTTCGCCTGGCGGGGGCTGCGGCGGATGGGGCGGGCGGAGTGGGCGGGCGGGGCGTCCCTGGGCCTCGTGCTCGGCGCGATCTTCCTCCTGGAGACCTTCGGCGCGGTCCACACCTCGGCGACCAACGCCGGCCTGATCATCAGCCTCACGATCGTGTTCACCCCGCTCGCGGAGAGCGTGCTCACCCGGACACCGCTGCCGCGCCCGTTCGTCGCGGCGGCCGGACTGGCGGTGGTGGGCATCGCCCTGCTCACCGGGGACGGCGGGCTGCGGGCGCCGGCGTCGGGTGACCTCCTGGTGCTCGGCGCGGCCGTGGTGCGGACGGTCAACGTCCTGGCCACCTCCCGGGTCCGGGCGATCCGGGACACCGACACGCTGGCCGTCACCTGGGTGCAACTCGCCACCGCGACCCTGGTGTTCGCCGTCGTCGCGCCCTTCACCGGGCCGCTGCCCTGGACGGTCGCCGCCGCGTACGGGCCGGCCGAGTGGGGCTGGCTGCTGCATCTCGCGCTGCTCTGCACGCTGTTCGCGTTCTTCGTGCAGATGTGGGCGGTCCGCACCACCTCGCCCTCGCGGGTCAGCCTGCTGCTCGGTACCGAACCGCTCTGGGCGGCGGTCTTCGGGATCACGCTCGCCGGCAACCACCTCGGCCCGCTCGCCCTGGCGGGCGGCGCCCTCGTCCTGGTCGCCACCGAGTGGGGGCGCCGGACCGCGGTGGCACCGCTCCGGGAGGGCGCGCCCGCAGGACGCGCGGGGGAGCCGGGTGCGGGGGAGTCGGACGCCGGGGGGTCGGGTGCGGCGGGGCCGGACGTGGAGACGGCGCCGGAGCGGGCCTCGGCCTGACCGACGGGCGCGGCCGCGGACGTCCGGCCGCCGCCGTACACCGCCGTACACCGCCGTACACCGCCGTACACCGCCGTACACCGCCGTACACCGTGCGGGCGGGCGCCTTCCGGTGCCCGCCCGCACGTCTCCGTGCCCGCCCGCCGGTACCGTCCGCGCCCCAACTCGGCTTCCCGTTCGCGCGCTTGTGAACGAAGGGTCAAGCGGGCGTTCGGGAGGCCGCCACCCCTGCGGGTGAGCCGACATAACACGTCAACCCGACGCTCTGAAATTTGCCCCGGACCGCGCATAGTTGATATAGGAGCGCGGCTCTGACCTGCCGCTTCGCAGATAAATGCGACGGGTTGTGATCGTTTGACTTCTTTGTGTCGACAACTCTCGCCATGTTCACTTTCGCCACCATTCGAGAGGTGGCGGAGATCACAAAGATCGTCTTGAACTGCGTGTCGCAGATCACAAGCTGACGGGCATAGGATGCGCTCGTTCCAGGCTTTGTGAACTGCCTCACATGAGGTGGATCACGGGAACTGGAACACCGGGTTCACCGCAGTGTGACCCGTCGGTTCCGATCTGCAGTCAAGGACGACTGGACGGAGGGAGCGGGGGCTATGAATGCCTACGCGCCGATCCTCGTACTCGGTGCCATCGCGGCGGCGTTCGCGGTCGGCTCCGTCGTGATGGCCTCACTGACCGGGCCCAAGCGGTACAACCGGGCCAAGTTGGAGGCGTACGAGTGCGGCATCGAACCGACCCCGCAGCCCGTGGGCGGCGGTCGGTTCCCGATCAAGTACTACCTGACGGCGATGCTCTTCATCGTCTTCGACATCGAGATCGTCTTTCTCTATCCGTGGGCGGTGAGCTTCGACGCCCTGGGGATCTTCGGACTGGTCGAGATGCTCCTGTTCATCGCCACTGTCTTCGTTGCGTACGCCTACGTCTGGCGGCGCGGCGGTCTGGAGTGGGACTGAGCCTGGAGCGGGACCGGGTGCCGGGCGGCCGCCGGAGCTTGTGAACGGGCGGACAAAGCCTGAACGGGCGGATGAACCACAGGACTTGAGGGCATTGAGAGGGATCTGATGGGAATCGAGGAGAAGCTGCCGAGCGGCTTTCTGCTCACGAGCGTGGAGACGGCCGCCGGCTGGGTGCGCAAGGCGTCGCTCTTCCCGGCCACCTTCGGGCTCGCCTGCTGCGCGATCGAGATGATGACCACGGGCGCGGGCCGCTACGACCTGGCCCGGTTCGGCATGGAGGTCTTCCGGGGCTCGCCCCGGCAGGCCGATCTCATGATCGTGGCAGGTCGCGTGAGCCAGAAGATGGCCCCGGTGTTGCGCCAGGTGTACGACCAGATGGCCAACCCGAAGTGGGTCATCTCGATGGGCGTCTGCGCCTCGTCGGGGGGGATGTTCAACAACTACGCGATCGTGCAGGGCGTCGACCACATCGTCCCGGTCGACATCTACCTGCCGGGCTGTCCGCCCCGCCCGGAGATGCTGATGGACGCGATCCTGAAGCTGCACGACAAGATCCAGCACGAGCCGCTCGGCGCGAACAAGCGCCGTGCCGAGGAGTTGGGCGAGGCGCTCGCGCTGCAGGCCACCCCGGTGAGCGAGATGCGGGGGCTGCTGCGATGAGCGACCAGGTACCCGAGACCCGGCGCGAGGAGCCGCGCCGCGAGATCCCGGTCGAGGTGGTCGGGCGCCGGCAGGGCATGTTCGGCGCCCAGGGCAGTGGTGACACCTCCGGCTTCGGCGGGCTGGTCGCCCCGATCGCGCTGCCGCCGGCCAGCGGACGCCCGTACGGCGGCTGGTTCGACGAGGTGGCCGACGAGCTGGAGGGCGCACTGGAGGAGCAGGGGCTCGACCCGGCCGACGTGATCGAGAAGACCGTCGTCGACCGTGCCGAGCTCACCTTCCACATCGCCCGCGAGCACCTGCTCCGCACCGCCCGCACCCTGCGCGACGACCCGGCCCTCCGCTTCGAGCTCTGTCTCGGTGTGAGCGGCGTGCACTACCCGGGCGACTCCGGGCGCGAGTTGCACGCGGTCTACCACCTGCGCTCGATCACCCACGGCCGGCTGATCCGGCTGGAGGTCACCGCACCGGACGCCGACCCGCGCGTCCCGTCCGTGGTGAGCGTCTACCCGACCAACGACTGGCACGAGCGCGAGGCCTACGACTTCTTCGGGCTGGTCTTCGAGGACCACCCGGCGCTCACCCGGATCATGATGCCGGACGACTGGCTGGGCCACCCGCAGCGCAAGGACTACCCGCTCGGCGGCATCCCCGTCGAGTACAAGGGCGCCCAGATCCCGGCGCCCGACCAGCGGAGGTCGTACAGCTGATGAGCACCCAGCACTACGAAGAGGCGCACCAGGAGGCGGCGGAGGCCGCAGCCCGGGAGACCACCGAGGGCCGGGTCTTCACGGTCACCGGCGGTGACTGGGGCGAGGTGGTCGAGGCCGTCGGCCGGGCCGACGACGAACGCATCATCGTCAACATGGGTCCCCAACACCCGTCCACCCACGGCGTGTTGCGACTCATCCTGGAGATCGACGGCGAGACGGTGACCGAGGCCCGCTGCGGCATCGGCTACCTCCACACCGGCATCGAGAAGAACATGGAGTTCCGCAGCTGGGTCCAGGGCACCACCTTCGTGACCCGCATGGACTACCTGACTCCGCTGTTCAACGAGACCGCCTACTGCCTGGCGGTCGAGAAGCTGCTCGGCATCACCGACGACGTCCCGGACCGGGCCAGCGTCATCCGCGTCCTGATGATGGAGCTCAACCGGATCTCCTCCCACCTGGTCTGCCTGGCCACCGGCGGCATGGAGATCGGCTCCACCACGCTGATGATCTACGGCTTCCGGGACCGCGAACTGATCCTGGACGTCTTCGAGCTGGTCACCGGCCTGCGGATGAACCACGCGTACGTCCGCCCCGGGGGCCTCGCCCAGGACCTCCCGCCCGGCGCGGTGGACCAGATCCGCGAGGCCGTGAAGACCATCCGCTCCCGGATGCACGAGTACGACAAGCTCGCCACCGGCAACCCGGTCTTCAAGGCCCGCCTGGTCGACGTCGGCTTCCTCGACCTGCCCGGCTGCCTCGCGCTCGGCGCCACCGGTCCGATCCTGCGCGCCACCGGCCTGCCCCACGACCTGCGCAAGACCGACCCGTACTGCGGCTACGAGAACTACGACTTCGAGGTCGCGGTCGCCGACGGCGCCGACTCCTACGGCCGCTTCCTGATCCGCCTGGAGGAGATGAAGGAGTCGCTGCGGATCGTCGAGCAGTGCCTGGACCGGCTCCGCCCCGGCCCGGTCATGGTGGCCGACAAGAAGATCGCCTGGCCGGCCCAGCTCGCCGTCGGCCCGGACGGGATGGGCAACTCGCTCGACCACATCCGGAAGATCATGGGCACCTCGATGGAGGCCCTGATCCACCACTTCAAGCTGGTCACCGAGGGCTTCCGGGTCCCGGCCGGCCAGGCGTACGCGGCCGTCGAGTCACCCAAGGGCGAGCTCGGCGTGCACGTGGTCAGCGACGGCGGGACGAGGCCGTACCGGGTCCACTTCCGGGACCCGTCGTTCACCAATCTGCAGACGATGGCGGCGATGTGCGAGGGCGGCCAAGTGGCCGACGTGATCGTCGCGGTGGCCGGGATCGACCCGGTGATGGGAGGCGTGGACCGGTGACAGACGTCCAGTTGGGGATGCCGGCGCTGCCGGCCGGGCCGTACCCCGAGGAGGTGCACGCCAGGCTCGCGGCCGACGCGAAGGAGCTGATCGGGCGCTACCCGGTGGCCCGGTCCGCGCTGCTGCCGCTGCTGCACCTGGTGCAGTCCGAGGAGGGCTTCGTCAGCCCGACCGGCATCCGGTTCTGCGCCGAGCAGTTGGACCTCACCACCGCCGAGGTCACCGCCGTCGCCACCTTCTACACCATGTACCGGCGCCGGCCCGCGGGCGAGTACCACGTCGGGGTCTGCACCAACACGCTCTGCGCGGTGCTCGGCGGAGACCAGATCTTCGAGGAGCTCCAGCAGCACCTCGACGTCACGAACAACGAGACCACCGAGGACGGCCGGATCTCGATCGAGCACATCGAGTGCAACGCGGCCTGCGACTACGCGCCCGTGGTGATGGTCAACTGGGAGTTCTTCGACAACCAGACCCCGGAGAGCGCCAAGCAGCTGGTCGACGACCTGCGGGCGGGCCGGGAGGCCCGGCCCACCCGGGGTGCCAAGCTCTGCTCCTTCAAGGAGACCGCCCGCATCCTGGCCGGCTTCCCGGACGAGCGCACCGGGGCCGTCGACGAGTCCGGCGCCGGCGGCGCCCCCTCGCTGGCCGGCCTGCGGCTGGCCCGCGGTGAGGCCCTGCCCGGCACCGGCGGTACCCGCGTCGTCTCGCCCCGTCACGAAGGGACCGAAGCGTGATGACCTCCGCCGAGCCGGCCGAGAAGCTGCTCACCCCGGTGCTCTCCGCCTCCTGGGACGACACCAGGCCCTGGACCCTCGCCACCTACCGCCGCCACGCCGGGTACGAGGGGCTGAAGGCCGCCCTCGCGATGGCCCCGGACGAGGTGATCGCGCTGGTCAAGGACGCCGGCCTGCGCGGTCGCGGCGGCGCCGGTTTCCCCACCGGCATGAAGTGGCAGTTCATCCCCCAGAACGACGGCAAGCCGCACTACCTGGTGGTCAACGCGGACGAGTCGGAGCCGGGGACCTGCAAGGACATCCCACTGCTCTTCGCCAACCCGCACTCGCTGATCGAGGGCATGATCATCGCGTCCTACGCGATCCGCTGCGACCACGCCTTCATCTACCTGCGCGGCGAGGTCGTCCCGGTGCTGCGCCGGCTGCAGGCCGCCGTCGCCGAGGCGTACGAGGCCGGGCTGCTCGGCAAGGACGCCCTCGGACCCGGCCTGGACCTGGACATCACCGTCCACGCCGGCGCCGGCGCGTACATCTGCGGCGAGGAGACGGCCCTGCTCGACTCGCTGGAGGGGCGCCGCGGCCAGCCGAGGCTGCGCCCGCCGTTCCCGGCCATCGCCGGTCTCTACGCCTGCCCGACGGTGGTCAACAACGTCGAGTCGATCGCGTCGGTGCCGCCGATCCTGGCCAAGGGCAAGGAGTGGTTCAAGGGCCTGGGCACCGAGAAGTCCCCCGGCTTCACGCTCTACTCGCTCTCCGGCCACGTCACCAACCCCGGCCAGTACGAGGCCCCGCTGGGCATCACCCTGCGCCAGCTGCTCGACATCAGCGGCGGCATCCGGTCCGGCCACCGGCTCAAGTTCTGGACCCCGGGCGGTTCCTCCACCCCGATGTTCACCGACGAGCACCTCGACGTCCCGCTCGACTACGAGGGGGTCGGCGCGGCCGGCTCGATGCTGGGCACCAAGGCGCTGCAGATCTTCGACGAGACCACCTGCGTGGTCCGTGCGGTCACCCGCTGGACGGAGTTCTACGCCCACGAGTCCTGCGGCAAGTGCACCCCCTGCCGCGAGGGCACCTACTGGCTGGTCCAGCTGCTCCGGCGGATCGAGGCCGGCGAAGGCGTCGCGGGGGACCTCGACAAGCTCCTCGACATCGCCGACAACATCAACGGCAAGTCCTTCTGCGCGCTGGGGGACGGTGCGGCCAGCCCGATCGTCTCCTCGCTCCAGCACTTCCGGGCCGAGTACGAGCAGCACCTCGCGGAGCGCCGCTGCCCCTTCGACCCGACCGCCTCCACCGTCTGGGCCGACGGCCCCCGCCCCGGCCACCAGTCCGCCACCGAAAGGGAGGTGCACGCGTGACGATCACAGAGCCAGCCACCTCCAAGGCCGCGGTCGAACTGGTCACGCTCACCATCGACGGCGTCGAAGTGCAGGTCCCCAAGGGGACGTTGGTGATCCGGGCCGCCGAGCAGGTGGGCACCCAGATCCCGCGCTTCTGCGACCACCCGCTGCTCGACCCGGCCGGCGCCTGCCGCCAGTGCATCGTCGAGATCGAGGGCCAGCGCAAGCCGGTCGCCTCGTGCACCATCCCGGTGGCCGAGGGCATGGTGGTCCGGACGCAGGTCAGCTCGCCGGTCGCCGAGAAGGCGCAGCGCGGCGTGATGGAACTGCTGCTGATCAACCACCCGCTGGACTGCCCGGTCTGCGACAAGGGCGGTGAGTGCCCGCTGCAGAACCAGGCGATGTCGACCGGTGACACCGACTCCCGTTTCGAGGGGATGAAGCGCACCTACGAGAAGCCGGTCCCGATCAGCACCCAGGTGCTGCTGGACCGCGAGCGGTGCGTGCTCTGCGCCCGCTGCACCCGCTTCTCCCAGCAGATCGCCGGCGACCCGTTCATCGACCTGGTCGAGCGCGGCGCGCTCCAGCAGGTCGGTACCGGTGAGGGTGACGACTTCGCGTCGTACTTCTCCGGCAACACCATCCAGATCTGTCCGGTCGGCGCCCTCACCTCGGCGGCTTATCGTTTCCGCTCCCGCCCGTTCGACCTGGTCTCGTCGCCGAGCGTCTGCGAGCACTGCTCGGCGGGCTGCGCCCAGCGCACCGACCACCGGCGCGGCAAGGTGCTCCGCCGGCTGGCCGGCGAGGACCCGGCGGTCAACGAGGAGTGGAACTGCGACAAGGGCCGGTTCGCCTTCCGCTACGCCCAGCAGCGTGACCGGATCACCACCCCGCTGGTCCGCAAGGACGGCGAACTGGTCACCGCCTCCTGGCCGGAGGCGCTGGCGA
Organism: Kitasatospora sp. NPDC002965; assembly: GCF_040611255.1. NCBI lineage: Bacteria > Bacillati > Actinomycetota > Actinomycetes > Kitasatosporales > Streptomycetaceae > Kitasatospora > Kitasatospora sp. NPDC002965. The sequence goes on from NZ_JBEXNT010000033.1 coordinate 52,766, forward strand.
GGGCGGCCGAGGGACTGCGCGGCGCCCGGGCCGGCGTGCTGACCGGCGGCCGGGTCACCGTCGAGGACGCCTACGCGTACGCGAAGTTCGCCCGCGTGGTGCTCGGCACCAACGACGTGGACTTCCGGTCCCGCCCGCACAGCGGTGAGGAGGCGGACTTCCTGGCCGCCGCCGTCGCCGGCCGCGGCGTCGACGTGGACGGCACCGGCGTCTCCTACGACGAGCTGGAGGCGGCGCCGGGCGTGCTGCTCGCCGGCCTGGAGCCGGAGGAGGAGTCGCCGATCGTCTTCCTGCGGCTGCGCAAGGCGAGCCTCGCCCGCGGACTGCGGGTCTTCTCGATCGCCACGCACGCGTCCCGGGGCCTGGCCAAGCTGCGCGGTGCGCTGCTGCCGGCGGCCCCCGGCACCGAGGCCGAGTGGCTGGCGGCGCTCGCCGCCGACGAGCCGCTCAACGACGACGCGGGCCGGGCCGCCGAACTGCTCCGCACCCCGGGCTCGGTCATCCTGGTCGGTGAGCGGCTGTCCGCCGCCCCCGGCGCGCTCACCGCGGTGCTCCGGCTGGCGCACGCCACCGGTGCCCGGATCGCCTGGGTCCCGCGTCGGGCCGGCGAGCGCGGTGCGGTCGAGGCGGGTGCGCTGCCCGGTCTGCTGCCGGGCGGCCGTCCGGTCGCCGCCCCGGCGGCCCGGGCCGAGGCCGCCGCCGCCTGGGGAGTGGCCGAACTCCCCTCCCGGCTGGGCCGGGACACCGAGCAGATCCTCGCGGCCGCCGCCCACGGCGAGCTGGACGCGCTGCTGGTCGGCGGCGTCGACCCGGACGACCTGCCCGACCCGGCGCTGGCCGAGGAGGCGCTGGCCGCCGCACGGTTCGTGGTGTCGCTGGAGCTGCGGCCGTCCGCCGTCACCGCGCACGCGGACGTGGTGCTGCCGGTCGCCGCCGTCGCCGAGAAGGCCGGCACCTTCCTGGACTGGGAGGGCCGGGTGCGGATGTTCGAGGCCGCGCTCAAGCCGGACCAGCAGATGGGCCGGCACCTGCACCCGGACCTGCGGGTGCTGACCATGCTCGCCGACGCGCTGGGCCACCGGCTGGGGCTGCCCGACGTCCGGGCCGTCCGGTCGGAGCTGGACCGGTTCGCGCCCTGGACCGGTGACCGTCCGGCCGCCCCGGCGGCCCACCCGGGTCTGCTGCCGAGGCCGGCCGCCGGCCAGGCGGTCCTGGCCGGATGGCGGCTGCTGCTCGACCGCGGCACCCTCCAGCAGGGTGACCCGCACCTGGCCGGCACCCGGCACCCGGCGGTCGCCCGGATCTCGCCGACCACCGCAGAGGAGCTCGGCGCCGACGGCCCGCCCGTCGCGCTGCGGCTGACCGGCCCGGCGGGCTCGCTCGTCCTGCCGCTGGAGATCACCAAGGAGATGCCGGACCGCACGGTCTGGATCCCGCTCAACTCCACCCCGGGCGGCGCCTACCGCGCGCTCGGCACCACCATCGGCCACCTGGTCACCATCGCCGCGGCGGAGGCCATCGAGCCCGACGAGGAGGAGAAGTGAGTCTCGCCGCACTCGACGTCTCGGCGTTCGACGCCGCCGCGTCCCTGCTCGCGTCCCACGACGTCACCGCGTCCGCGGCGGCGGCCCAGGAGGTCGCCGCGTACGGGACGCTCGGCTTCTTCGGGCGCGACCCCTGGTGGCTGGTGCTGCTCAAGGCGGTCTTCTGCTTCGCCTTCCTGGTCGGCACGGTGCTCGTGGCGATCGTCTGGGAGCGCAAGGTGGTGGCCTGGATGCAGCTGCGCATCGGGCCCAACCGGCACGGCCCGTGGGGCCTGCTGCAGTCGCTCGCCGACGGGGTGAAGCTGGCGCTCAAGGAAGACCTGGTGGTCAAGAACGCCGACAAGGCGGTCTACATCCTGGCCCCGATCGTCTGCGCCATCCCCGCCTTCATGGCCTTCGCGGTGATCCCGTTCGGTCCGGCCGGTGACGAGGTGTCGATCTTCGGCACCCGGACGCCGCTCCAGCTGACCGACTTCCCGGTGGCGCTGCTCTACATCCTGGCCACCGCCTCGGTCGGTATCTACGGCATCGTGCTGGCGGGCTGGTCCTCCGGCTCGACGTACCCGCTGCTCGGCGGGATCCGCTCCTCGGCCCAGATGATCAGCTACGAGATCGCGATGGGCCTGTCCTTCGCGGCGGTGTTCATCTACTCGGGCTCGATGTCCACGTCGGAGATCGTCTCCTCGCAACAGCCGACCTGGTTCGCGGTGCTGCTCCCGGTGTCGTTCATCGTCTACATCATCGCGATGGTCGGGGAGACCAACCGGGCGCCGTTCGACCTCCCGGAGGCCGAGGGCGAGCTGGTCGGCGGCTTCAACACCGAGTACTCCTCGCTGAAGTTCGCGATGTTCATGCTCGCCGAGTACGTGAACATGGTGACCGTGTCGGCCGTCGCCTCCACGCTGTTCCTGGGTGGCTGGCGGGCTCCCTGGCCGGTCTCCACCTTCTGGGAGGGCGCCAACCACGGCTGGTGGCCGATGCTCTGGATCATCCTCAAGATCCAGCTGCTGCTCTTCTTCTTCATCTGGCTGCGCGGCACCCTGCCCCGGCTCCGCTACGACCAGTTCATGAAGCTGGGCTGGAAGGTGCTGATCCCGGTCTCGCTGGTCTGGCTGGTGATGGTGGCCAGTGTCCGGGCCCTGCGCAACGAGGGCTACGAGTTCGGCCAGGTGGTGCTCTACGTCGGAGCCCCGGTCGGCGTCCTCCTGCTGCTCGGCCTGCTCCGGGACGTCGTGCAGCGCAAGCCCGAACCCGAACAGGCCGCCCCGGAACCCGTGTTCGACCCGATGGCGGGTGGGTACCCGGTGCCGCCGCTGCCCGGTCAGCAGCTTCCGCCGGTCCCGCGCCGGCGCAGCCGCGCCCCGAAGCAACTCCAGGACGCCCTCAACGGGGCCGACCATTCCGAAGGGAGCTGAACCGAGATGTCGTCCGACCAGAACGCCCGGGCCGACCGGCCCGAACCGACCGAGAAGCCGTCCGTCCTCGGGCCGGCCGCCGGCTTCGGCGTGACCTTCAAGGCCATGTTCAAGAAGCGGCTCACCGAGCAGTACCCGGAGCAGAAGAAGCCCACCGCTCCGCGCTTCCACGGCCGCCACCAGCTGAACCGGCACCCGGACGGTCTGGAGAAGTGCGTCGGCTGCGAGCTCTGCGCGTGGGCCTGCCCGGCCGACGCGATCTACGTCGAGGGCGCCGACAACCGGGACGACGAGCGCTACTCGCCCGGTGAGCGGTACGGCGCGGTCTACCAGATCAACTACGCGCGCTGCATCCTCTGCGGTCTCTGCATCGAGGCCTGTCCGACCCGCGCGCTCACCATGACCAACGAGTACGAGCTGGCGGACTCCTCCCGCGCCGACCTCATCTTCACCAAGGAACAGCTGCTGGTCGGCCTCTCCGAGGGCATGGTCGACAGCCCGCACTCGATCTTCCCGGGCACCGACGAGGGTGCGTACTACCGGGGCGAGATCACCGCGGCGGCGCCCGGGACGGTCCAGCAGGAGCGCACCGACCGGGAGAGGGAGGAGCTGTCGTGACCACCGCCCCCGCCACTCTCGCCGCCGTCACGGGCGCGACCTCCACCGGTGAGGCCGTGCAGTTCTGGGTCCTCGCGGTGATCGCCGTCGGCGGCGCGCTCGGCATGCTGCTGATGAAGAAGGCCGTGCACAGCGCGCTCTGCCTGGCCGCCACCATGCTCGCCCTGGCGGTCTGCTACATGGCCCAGGGCGCGGTCTTCCTGGGCGTGGTGCAGATCGTCGTCTACACCGGCGCGATCATGATGCTCTTCCTCTTCGTGGTGATGCTGGTCGGCGTGACCAGCGCGGACTCGCTGAAGGAACAGCTGAAGGGCCAGCGGTTCGCCGCCGTGTTCTGCGGCCTGGGCTTCGGGGTGCTGCTGCTCGCCGGGGTCGCCAACGCCAAGCTGGACACCTTCGTCGGCCTCGGCGAGGCCAACGCCGAGGGCAACGTCCAGGGCCTGGCCCGGCTGATCTTCACCAAGTACGTCTGGGCCTTCGAGGTCACCGGCGCACTGCTGATCACCGCCGCGATCGGCGCCATGGTGCTGACCCACCGCGAGCACGTGAAGCCGCCGAAGACCCAGCGCGAGCTGGCCGACCAGCGGGTCAGGGACAACCTCCAGCTCCCGCCGAAGCCGGCGCCCGGCGTCTACGCCCGGCACAACGCGGTCGACATCCCGGCCCTGCTGCCGGACGGTTCCATCGCCGAGGACTCGGTGATGGCGACCCTCCGCGAGCGCGGCCAGATCCGCGACGTCAGCCACGAGATGCTGGCGCGGATGGCCGAGCTGGAGTCCGCCACCGCCGACTGGCTGGGCCGCCCGCCGTCCGAGCGCCCGCCGGTGACCGGCCCGCGCAAGGCGCTGGAGCAGCCGGAGAACCGGCGCAGGACCCTTGAGCCGGTCCCGAACAACCACCCGGCACCCGACCACGACGAGGAGGGGGCGGAGTGAATCCGGTCAACTACCTCTATCTCTCCGCCCTGTTGTTCACCATCGGCGCCTCCGGTGTACTGCTCCGGCGGAACGCGATCGTCCTGTTCATGTGCGTCGAGCTGATGCTCAACGCCTCCAACCTGGCGCTGGTCACGTTCTCCCGCCTGCACGGCAACCTGGACGGCCAGATCATCGCGTTCTTCACCATGGTGGTCGCGGCGGCCGAGGTCGTCGTCGGCCTCGCCATCATCGTCTCCATCTTCCGGACCAGGCACTCCGCTTCGGTCGATGACAGCAACCTCATGAAGCTGTAGGCGGAGGGCCTTCGGTGAACTCACTCATTCCGCTGCTGGTCGCGGCTCCGCTGGCCGGCGCCGCCCTGCTCCTGCTCGGCGGCCGGGTATTCGACCGGTTCGGCCACTGGCTGGCCACCGCGCTCGCCGCCCTCTCCTTCGGCTTCGGCGTCGTCCTCTTCTCGGACATGCTGGGCCGGGAGGCCGAGGACCGCGCGCTCACCGAGCACCTGTTCAGCTGGATCCCGGTGAACGGCTTCCAGGCCGACATCGCCTTCCGGCTCGACCAGCTCTCGATGACCTTCGTCCTGCTGATCACCGGCGTGGGCACCCTGATCCACCTCTACTCGGTGGGTTACATGGCGCACGACGAGCGCAGGCGCCGGTTCTTCGCCTACCTGAACCTCTTCCTGTCGGCCATGCTGCTGCTGGTGACCGCCGACAACTACCTCCTGCTGTACTTCGGTTGGGAGGGCGTCGGGCTCGCCTCGTACCTGCTGATCGGCTTCTGGCAGCACAAGCCGAGCGCCGCCACCGCCGCGAAGAAGGCGTTCATCGTCAACCGCGTCGGTGACATGGGCCTCTCGATCGCGATCATGCTGATGTTCGTCGAGTTCGGCTCCTTCGCGTTCGAGCCGGTCTTCGGCGCCGCGGACCAGGCGAGCGAGGGCAAGCTGACCGCGATCGGCCTGATGCTGCTGCTCGCGGCCTGCGGCAAGTCCGCCCAGGTGCCGCTGCAGTCCTGGCTCGGGGACGCCATGGAGGGTCCGACCCCGGTCTCCGCCCTGATCCACGCGGCCACCATGGTGACCGCCGGCGTCTACCTGATCACCCGTTCCGGGGCGATCTTCAACCTGGCGCCGGACGCCCAGACCGCCGTGGTGGTGGTCGGCACGGTCACCCTGCTGTTCGGGGCGATCGTCGGTTGCGCCAAGGACGACATCAAGAAGGCGCTGGCCGGCTCGACCATGTCGCAGATCGGCTACATGATCCTCGCGGCCGGCCTCGGCCCGATCGGCTACGCCTTCGCGATCATGCACCTGGTGACCCACGGCTTCTTCAAGGCGGGGCTCTTCCTCGGCGCCGGGTCGGTCATGCACGGCATGAACGACGAGGTGAACATGCGTCACTACGGCGGTCTGCGGAAGTTCATGCCGATCACCTTCGTGACCTTCGGCCTCGGCTACCTGGCGATCATCGGGTTCCCCGGCCTCTCCGGGTTCTTCTCCAAGGACAAGATCATCGAGGCGGCCTTCGCCAAGGGCGGCACCGAGGGCTGGATCCTCGGTCTCTGCACCCTGCTCGGCGCCGCCGTCACCGCGTTCTACATGACCCGGGTGATGATCCTGACGTTCTTCGGCGAGCGCCGCTGGCAGCCGGACACCGAGGGCAACGACCCGCACCCGCACGAGTCCCCGAAGACGATGACCGCCCCGATGATCGTGCTGGCCTTCGGCTCGGTCTTCGCCGGTGCGATCTTCGCCTACAACAGCTCCTTCGTCACCTGGCTGGAGCCGGTCACCGGCCACTCCCACGGCGACTCGCCGCTCGGCGAGCTCACCGTCACCCTGCTCACCACCGCCTGCATGGTGGTCGGCGTCGCGGTCTCGTACCTGGTGTACGGCCGCTCCGCCGTCCCGGTGGTGCCGCCGTACGGCTCCCCGCTCACCCGGGCCGCCCGTCGGGACCTCCTCCAGGACGACTTCAACCACGCCGTCCTGGTCCGCCCCGGCTCGGCGCTCACCGCGGCGCTGGTCTACTTCGACAGCCGCGGCCTGGACGGCTTCGTCAACGGCCTGGCCGCCACCATCGGCGGCATCTCCAGCAGGCTGCGCCGGATCCAGAACGGCTACGTCCGGTCGTACGCGCTCTCCATGTTCGGCGGCACGCTGGTGCTGGTCGCCACGACTCTCCTGATGAGGTCCGTCTGATGGATTGGGATTACACACACCGTCGGGAGGTCCGGACATGAGCGCCCTGCTCACCGCCACGTGTGCCGTCCCGGCGGCCGGCGCGGTGCTCACCGCCGCCCTGCCCGCCGGGTCCACCGACGCCAGGCGGCGCACCACCAAGACCGTCGCGCTGGTCGTCTCCGCCGTCACCCTGGCGCTGGCCGTCGCGGTGACCGCGCAGTTCGACCCGGAGGGCGCGCGCTACCAGCTGACCGAGTCGTACAGCTGGATCCGCTCCTTCGGCATCACCTTCTCGCTCGGCGTGGACGGCATCGGCGCGGTCCTGGCCCTGCTCACCGCCGTCCTGGTACCGATCGTGATGCTCGCCTCCTGGCACGACGCCGACCCGGCGCCCGCCGGCCCGGACGGCACCTTCGAGAACAGGCGGCGCACCCAGGGCTTCTTCGCCCTGATCCTGGCGGTGGAGGCGATGGTCATCGTCTCCTTCTACGCCACCGACGTCTTCCTGTTCTACGTCTTCTTCGAAGCCATGCTGATCCCGATGTACTTCCTGATCGGCGGCTTCGGCGACCGGGCGGGCGGACCGGAGTCCGCCCGTCAGCGGTCCTACGCGGCCGTCAAGTTCCTGCTGTACAACCTGCTCGGCGGCCTGGTCATGCTGGCCGCGGTGATCGGCCTGTACGTGATCGCGCAGGAGCAGGGCTTCGGCACCTTCGACCTGCAGACGCTGACCGGCGCGATCGCCGAGGGCCGGCTCCAGCTCAGCGGCACCGCAGAGAAGGCGCTCTTCCTGGGCTTCTTCTTCGCCTTCGCCGTGAAGGCCCCGCTCTGGCCGCTGCACACCTGGCTGCCGAACGCGATGGGCGAGTCCACCGCCGGGACGGCCGTCCTGATCACCGCCGTGGTGGACAAGGTCGGCACCTTCGCGATGCTCCGCTTCTGCCTCGGACTCTTCCCGGACGCCTCGAAGACCTTCGCCCCGGCGATCCTTGTCCTCTCGGTGATCGGGATCATCTACGGCGCGCTGCTGGCGATCGGCCAGAAGGACATCAAGCGGCTGGTCGCCTACGCCTCGATCTCGCACTTCGGCTTCATCATCATGGGCATCTTCGCGATGACCAGCCAGGGCCAGAGCGGCGCCACCCTCTACATGGTCAACCACGGCATCTCCACCGCCGCGTGGATGCTGGTGGCCGGCTTCCTGATCTCCCGTCGCGGCTCGCGGCTGATCGCCGACTACGGCGGCGTCCAGAAGGTCGCCCCGGTGCTCGCCGGGACGTTCCTGATCGGCGGACTGGCCACCCTCTCGCTGCCCGGACTCGCCCCCTTCGTCAGCGAGTTCCTCGTCCTGGTGGGCACCTTCACCCGGTACCCCGCGGTCGGCATCGTCGCCACCTTCGGCATCGTGCTCGCCGCGCTGTACGCGCTGCTGCTGTACCAGCGCACCATGACCGGCCCGGTCAAGGCCGGGGTGGGCGGCATGCCGGACCTCAAGGTGCGCGAGCTCGTCGTCGTCACGCCGCTGCTGGCACTGACCGTCCTGCTCGGCGTCTACCCGAAGCCGCTCACCGACATCGTCAACCCGGCGGTCGACGCGACCCTCTCGCAGGTCCACCAGACCGACCCGGCGCCGGTCCACCCGGTCGCCGCCGACAACGCCACCGGCCACGGGACCTCCGGCAACGGGGCACCCGGGAGCGGGTCCGCCACCCCAGGAGGTGAGCACAAGTGAGCACCACCGGATGGCTCGCCGCCGCCGGCGGCAACACCCAGAGCATCCCCGCGCCGCATGTCGAGTACGGCCAGCTCTCGCCGATGCTGGTGGTGTTCGGCACCGCCGTGGCCGGCATCCTGCTGGAGGCCTTCCTGCCCCGCCGGTACCGGCACCGGGCCCAGGTCGTCCTCGCCCTGGTCGGTCTGGTCGGCGCGTTCACCGCCGTGGTGGTGCTCGCCTCGCAGGGCTACGGCTCCACCAAGTTCGACCTGCTCGCGATGGGCGCGGTGGCCCTGGACGGCCCGGCGCTCTTCCTCCAGGGCGTGATCCTGCTCGTCGCGGTGGTCGCGGTGCTGACCTACGCCGAGCGCGGCCTGGAGCCGAAGGCCGGGGGCGAACCGGCCGACGCGTTCGCGTCCCAGGCCTCCGCCACCCCCGGCGGTGAGCAGGAGCGCGCCGCGATCCGGGCCGGCTTCGCCACCAGCGAGGTCTTCCCGCTCACCATGTTCGCGGTCGGCGGCATGCTGCTCTTCCCCGCCGCCAACGACCTGCTGACCATGTTCGTCGCGCTGGAGGTCTTCTCCCTCCCGCTCTACCTGCTCTGCGCGCTGGCCCGGCGCCGCCGGCTGCTCTCCCAGGAGGCGGCGGTCAAGTACTTCCTGCTCGGCGCCTTCGCCTCGGCGTTCTTCCTGTTCGGCACCGCCCTGCTGTACGGGTTCGCGGGCACCGTGCGGCTCGGCGAGATCTCGGACGTCATCTCCGGCAAGGCACTGGCCACCCCGGCGCTGCTCTCCACCACCCAGAACGACGCGCTGCTGCTGGTCGGCCTGGCGCTGCTGGCGGTCGGCCTGCTCTTCAAGGTCGGCGCGGTGCCGTTCCACTCCTGGACCCCGGACGTCTACCAGGGCGCGCCGACCCCGGTCACCGGCTTCATGGCCGCCGCGACCAAGGTGGCCGCGTTCGGTGCGGTGCTGCGACTGTTCTACGTGGCCTTCCCCGCCCTGCGGCTGGACTGGCGGCCGGTGATGTGGGGGGTGGCGATCCTCACCATGGTGGTCGGCGCGGTCCTGGCCGTCACCCAGCAGGACGTCAAGCGGCTGCTCGCCTACTCCTCGATCGCGCACGCCGGGTTCATCCTCACCGGCGTGATCGCCACCAACAAGCAGGGCCTGAGCTCGGTGCTCTTCTACCTGCTGGCGTACTCCTTCGTGACGCTCGGTGCCTTCGCCGTGGTCACCCTGGTGCGCGACTCCAAGGGCGAGGCGACCCACCTGTCGAGCTGGGCCGGCCTGGGCCGGCGTTCGCCGCTGGTCGCGGCGGTCTTCGCGCTCTTCCTGCTGGCCTTCGCGGGGATCCCGCTCACCTCCGGCTTCACCGGCAAGTTCGCGGTCTTCCAGGCCGCCGCGGCCGGCGGGGCCACCCCGCTGGTGATCGTCGGTGTGCTCAGCTCCGCGGTGGCGGCGTTCTTCTACATCAGGGTCATCGTGCTGATGTTCTTCTCGGACCCGCAGCCGGGCGGTCCGACCGTCGCCATCCCGAGCGCCTTCACGGCGACCGCGATCGCCATCGGGGTCCTCGCCACGCTCGGCCTCGGACTGCTCCCGCAGTACTTCCTGGACCTGGCGTCGAAGGCCTCGATCTTCGTCGGCTGAGCGCGAGCCGAGCGCTCACCGGCCGTCCGGGCCGCGCCCCTTGCGCGCGGCCCGGACGCGTCGTCCCGGCATCCCCGCTGGCCAGCGCGGACGCCCCGACCATGACAGACCCGCACGCCCGTGCAGTGATCCACTCGCGACCGGATACCCTGCCTGTATGGCCAGCGGCGGCACTCAGGGACCAGGCCGCTAGATCGACCAGGGACAGAGGAGTGGTCTTCGTGACCGTCGTGGGACCCTTTGGGCTCAGCGTGCAGGACCGCGATCTGACCCGCGACGTCCAGGCCGGGATGGACGCGGTGGAGGTCGCGCTCGCCGAGGCAGTGAAGAGCGACGTCCCGTTCATCACGGTCACCGCCAGCCACCTCATGGCCGCCGGCGGCAAGCGGTTCCGCCCGCTGCTGGTGCTGCTCGCCGCCCAGTTCGGCGACGCCAACGCCCCCGGTGTCGTCCCGGCCGCCGTCGTCGTCGAGCTCACCCACCTCGCCACGCTCTACCACGACGACGTCATGGACGAGGCCCCGGTGCGCCGCGGCGCCGCCAGCGCCAACTCGCGCTGGGACAACTCGGTCGCCATCCTCACCGGCGACTTCCTCTTCTCCCGCGCCTCGCAGGTGCTCGCGGACCTCGGCCCCGAGGCGGTCCGCGTCCAGGCCGACGCCTTCGAGCGGCTGGTCACCGGTCAGATCCTGGAGACGGTCGGCCCGGCCGCGGACGCCGACCCGCTCCGCCACTACCTCGACGTGCTGGCCGGCAAGACCGGTTCGCTGATCGCCGTCGCCTGCCGGATAGGAGCACTGCTGGCCGGTGCCGAGCCCTGGGTGATCGACACCCTCAGCGCCTACGGCGAGCGCATCGGCATCGCCTTCCAGCTGGCCGACGACGTCCTGGACATCGCCAGCGACGGCCACGAGTCCGGCAAGACCCCCGGCACCGACCTGCGCGAGGGCGTGCCGACCCTGCCGACCCTGCTGCTGCGCCAGATGCCGGCCGACGGCGCCGACCCGTCCGACGCACGACTGCGCGAGCTGCTCAACCGCGACCTCAGCGGTGACGACGAGCTGCACGCCGAGGCACTGCGGCTGCTGCGCCGCCACCCGGCGCTGGAGCGCGCGCGCCGGGAGACGCTGCGGCACGCCGAGGAGGCCCGCGCGCTGCTCGACCCGCTGCCGGACGGCCCGGCCAAGGAAGCGCTCCAGGCGCTCTGCGACTCGGTGGCCATCCGCACCATGTGAGGCCGGTGCGGGCTTGCCCGTACGGCCGGCGTCCGCTGCCCCCGCGGTCGGCGCGAATTCCCGACCGGCCGCCCCGGGGCGCGCGCGGATGGGGGAGACTGACCTTCGTCAGCTCCGCCCGCACTCCGCCCATCCGGAAGGCCGCCATGCTTCGCGTCGTCATCGCCGAGGACTCCGTACTTCTGCGGGAGGGCCTGACCCGGCTGCTCACCGACCGCGGCCTGGAGGTCGTGGCGGGCGTCGGGGACGGCGACGCCCTGATCAAGACCGTCCACGACCTCGCCGCCGCCGACGCGCTGCCGGACGTGGTGGTCTCCGACGTCCGGATGCCGCCCGACCACACTGACGAGGGCCTGCGCGCCTGTGTCACGCTCCGTGGTCTCTACCCGGCCCTGGGCGTGCTGGTGCTGTCGCAGTTCGTCGAGGAGCGCTACGCCTCCGAACTGCTGGCCGGATCCACCCGGGGCGTCGGCTACCTGCTGAAGGACCGGGTCGCCGAGGTCCGCGAGTTCGTCGACGCGGTGGTCCGGGTGGCCGAGGGCGGAACCGCCCTGGACCCCGAGGTCGTGCAGCAGCTGCTCAGCCGCAGCCGCAAGGGCGACGTGCTGGCCGGGCTGACGCCCCGCGAGCGCGAGGTGTTGGGGCTGATGGCCGAGGGGCGGACCAACACCGCAGTGGCGAAGCAGCTGGTCGTGTCGGAGGGGGCGGTGGAGAAGCACGTCAGCAACATCTTCCTCAAGCTCGGCCTCGCGCAGAGCCCCGGCGATCACCGCCGCGTGCTGGCAGTGCTCACTTATCTGAATTCCTGAATGGACCGCCCCCCGGCCGGGTGTGCATTCTCGAACACTTTGTTGGCATTCGAACCGACCTTCTCCGTCCGGGCATGGGCCGGGCCGCCCCCTGTGTTGTACCGGTATGCGGCGGTGATTTTCCGCCGCATCGGGTAGTTCCGTCCCAGGCAATCCTTACCCGCATAGGATGCGAGAGGTGCACCAGGCGGACGGGGCACACGGCTCACGCCCGCGGCTGGTGCCCACGAGGAGGTCCGCGGCAGTGACCAGTCAGGTCGATCAGTCAGAAGCAGTGGACGGCTCGGACGGCGACGAGGGCCGGTCCGGGCCCGGCGGTGGCCGCTCCGGCGGTGCCGTGCCGGTCGGTCCACAGCCCGGGCGCGCCAAGCCGATCCGCAAGTTGGACCGGGTGATCATCAGATTCGCCGGAGACTCCGGCGACGGAATGCAGCTCACCGGCGACCGTTTCACCTCCGAGACGGCGTCCTTCGGCAACGACCTCTCCACCCTGCCCAACTTCCCGGCCGAGATCCGCGCACCCGCCGGAACCCTGCCGGGCGTCTCGTCCTTCCAGCTCCACTTCGCCGACCACGACATCCTGACCCCCGGGGACGCGCCCAACGTCCTGGTGGCGATGAACCCGGCCGCGCTCAAGGCCAACCTGGCGGACCTCCCGCGCGGCGCGGAGATCATCGTCAACACCGACGAGTTCACCAAGCGCGCGCTGGCCAAGGTCGGTTACGGGGCGAACCCGCTGGACGACGGCTCGCTGGAGGCCTACCACCTGCACAAGGTGCCGCTCACCACGCTCACCCTGGAGGCGCTCAAGGACAGCGGACTGGCCCGCAAGGACGCCGAACGGGCGAAGAACATGTTCGCGCTCGGCCTGCTCTCCTGGATGTACCACCGGCCGACGCACAACACCGAGACCTTCCTCCGCAGCAAGTTCGCCAAGAAGCCCCTGATCGCCGAGGCCAACATCGTCGCCTTCCGGGCCGGGTGGAACTTCGGCGAGACGACCGAGTCGTTCGCGGTCTCCTACGAGGTGTCGCCGGCCAAGCTGCCGCCCGGCCGCTACCGCAACATCTCCGGGAACCTGGCCCTGTCCTACGGACTGATCGCCGCCGCCAGGCGCTCCGGGCTGCCGCTCTACCTGGGCTCGTACCCGATCACCCCGGCCTCGGACATCCTGCACGAGCTCAGCAGGCACAAGAACTACGACGTGCGCACCTTCCAGGCCGAGGACGAGATCGCCGGCATCGGTGCGGCGCTCGGTGCGGCCTTCGGCGGTGCGCTCGGCGTGACCACCACGTCCGGCCCGGGTGTGGCGCTGAAGAGCGAGACCATCGGCCTGGCCGTCTCGCTCGAACTGCCCCTGCTGGTGGTCGACATCCAGCGTGGCGGGCCGTCCACCGGCCTGCCGACCAAGACCGAGCAGGCCGACCTGCTGCAGGCGATGTTCGGCCGCAACGGTGAGGCCCCGGTGCCGATCGTGGCCCCGGCCACCCCGGCCGAGTGCTTCGACGCGGCGCTGGAGGCGGCCCGGATCGCGGTCACCTACCGCACCCCCGTCTTCCTCCTGTCGGACGGCTACCTGGCCAACGGATCCGAGCCCTGGCGGATCCCGGAGGTCGACGAACTTCCCGAGATCGCACCGGACTTCGCCACCGGCCCGAATCGCGAGGACGGCACCTTCTGGCCGTACCTGCGCGATCCGCAGACGCTGGCCCGGCCGTGGGCGGTCCCCGGAACGCCCGGTCTGGAGCACCGGATCGGTGGCATCGAGAAGCAGGACGGCACCGGCAACATCTCCTACGACCCGGCCAACCACGACTTCATGGTCCGCACCCGCCAGGCCAAGGTGGACGGCATCACCGTCCCCGAGGCCGAGGTCGACGACCCGTCCGGCGAGGCCCGGGTGCTGGTCATCGGCTGGGGTTCGACCTACGGCCCGATCACGGCGGCGGTCCGCCGGGTCCGGGCGGACGGCGGCGAGATCGCCCAGACGCACCTGCGCAACCTCAACCCCTTCCCCGCCAACCTCGGCACGGTGCTGCGGAGTTACGACAAGATCATCGTTCCGGAGATGAACCTCGGCCAGCTGGCGCTGCTGCTGCGCGCCAAGTACCTGGTGGACGCCCAGTCCTACAACCAGGTGCGCGGACTTCCTTTCAAGGCTGCCCAGTTGGCGGACGTGCTGTGGGCGGCCATCGGCAACCTGGACGAGGAGGACAACCGATGACCAGGCAGTTCCCCTCGTTGAAGTTGGTGCCGAAGGCCGACGCGCCGCAGACCGCCAAGGAGTTCAAGACCGACCAGGAGGTGCGCTGGTGCCCCGGGTGCGGTGACTACGCGATCCTGGCCGCGGTACAGGCGTTCATGCCGGAGCTGGGGATCAGACGGGAGAACACCGTCTTCGTCTCCGGTATCGGCTGCTCGTCCCGCTTCCCGTACTACATGAACACCTACGGGGTGCACTCGATCCACGGCCGCGCGCCGGCGATCGCCACCGGGCTGGCCTCCTCCCGGCGCGACCTCAGCGTCTGGGTGGTGACCGGCGACGGTGACGCGCTCTCGATCGGCGGCAACCATCTGATCCACGCGCTGCGCCGGAACGTGAATCTGAAGATCCTGCTGTTCAACAACCGCATCTACGGCCTGACCAAGGGGCAGTACTCGCCCACCAGCGAGCTCGGCAAGATCACCAAATCCACGCCGATGGGTTCGCTGGACGCCCCGTTCAACCCGCTCTCCCTGGCGATCGGTGCGGAGGCGAGCTTCGTCGCCCGCACCATCGACTCCGACCGCCAGCACCTCCAGTCGGTGCTGCGGGCGGCGGCCGAGCACGAGGGCACGGCTCTGGTCGAGATCTACCAGAACTGCAACATCTTCAACGACGGCGCCTTCGAGGTGCTGAAGGAGGCCGGCACCCGTGACGAGGCGCTGATCCGCCTGGAGGACGGACAGCCGATCCGCTTCGGCACCGACGGTGCCCAGGGCGTCTTCCGCGGTGCCGACGGCGAGCTGTTCGTCGACGCCGTCACCGCCTCCAACGAGTCCGCCGTCCTGGTCCACGACGCCCACGCCGCCAGCCCGGCCACGGCGTTCGCGCTCTCCCGGATCGCCGATGCGGACACCCTGCACCACACCCCGATCGGTGTGCTGCGGAGTGTCCGCCGCCCCGTGTACGACGAACTGATGACCAGCCAGCTGGTCGCCGCGGCCGCCCAGCAGGGTCCGGGCGACCTCGCCGCACTGCTCGCCGGCAACGACACCTGGACGGTCGACTGAGCGCGGGCCCCGCATGACGGAGCGACGCCCCCGGCGCAGGTTGGCGCGGGGCTTCTCCCGGTCGGCCTCGATCTTGCGGCGCATCAG
>NZ_JBEXNT010000034.1:0-67895 GCF_040611255.1 Kitasatospora sp. NPDC002965
GAACACCGCCTCTGACGCGCCCGGCGCCCCGGCGGCCCCTACGGTCGTAGGGGCCGCCGGGCCACCGGGCCGCCGGGGCGCCTCCGCTAGCGGACGGCGACCGGGACGAGGTCGTCCGCCTCGCCCCGGACGCGGGCCAGGAACCGTCGGACGATCTCCTCGCCGGCGGCCACCCCGACCTCGTCGAGGGCGGTGACACCGGGGGCCGTCCAACCGCTGTCGGCCAGCTCGCCGTGCCCGGGGCGCCAGGCGGCGTCGGCGGCGAGCAGCAGGTCGGCGTCCAGCAGGGAGTCACCGGCGGCGAGCACGGCGGGCCCGCCGTCCACACCGTCCACGCCGTCGACACCGGCCCGGCGCCGGACCTCGGCCAGGGCGGCGCTCTTGCTCAGCGGCACCGGCACCGCGTACACCTTGCGGCCCTGGAGCGAGACGCTCCAGCCGCGCTCGGCACACCAGCCGGTGAGCTCTTCCAGCCAGCCGACCGGCAGCTCGGCCCGCTCGACCACCAGGTACGCGAAGAGCTCGTCGGCGACCCGGCGCTTGTGCGTCCACTCCGGGTCGGCGCAGAGGGCCAGGTGCTCGACCACCTCGGCCAGCGGCGCCGCCCCGGCGGCCAGCCGGCCGGCCATCTCGGCCTCCCAGTCCTCGTCCGGCACGCCGTCGACGAGCAGCCGTCCGCCGTTGCTGCAGATCGCGTACGACGGGACCCAACCGGGCGTCGGGCCGGGCAGGTTGACCCGCTCGTACTGGGCCCGGGTGCGGGTGGTGGCGGGGACGAACAGGGCCTCCTGGGCCAGCTCCACCAGCAGTGCGGCGGCCTGCTCGGTCATGAAGGAGAGCGCCTTGCCGTCGTGCACCTCGACGGAGAGCAGGCGTGGCGCGAGCCGGTCGGGCACGTCCAGGGCGAGGGCGCGGTTGGAGTAGATCAGGGTGCGGTCGAGGTCGCTCGCGACCAGGAAGCCGCGGGGCAGCGAACCACGGGGGCTGCTCATCGGTTCAGGACTCCTTCACCAGGACGGCCGTGCCGGAGGCGCCGGTCGCTCCCCGGCTGTAGCGGGGGTGGATCAGGCCGACGCACGAGTACGGCAGGTCGTCGACCTCCTCGACGGGGACGCCGCGCTGGGCGGCGAGCAGGCGGACGTGGTCGAGGTCCGCGCCTGCGCCGCGGCGGGCCAGGACCCGCCAGGGGACGCGGCGCAGCATGACCCGGGTGGTCTCGCCGACGCCGGGCTTGACGAGGTTGATGTCGTCGATGCCGTACTCGGCGCTGATCCGTTCGACGGCGGCCCAGCCGGCCCAGTCGGGCGTGCGGTCCGCGGCGCGGTCGGTGTCGAGGAACCGGCCGGCCGCGGCGACGGCCTCGGCCCGGACGGCGTCGAAGTGGTCGGCGACGGTGTCCAGGAAGGCACCCGAGACGTCGGCGCCGGCCAGGTCGGTGTAGTGCTTGGCGCCGTGGAAGTCGTCCGGGCCGATCAGGTCGGTGCGCAGTACGGTGCGCGAGACGAGGCCGGAGACGGTCGAGTTGAGGCAGGCGGAGGGGATCAGGAAGTCGTCCCGGGTGCCGAAGGTGCGCACGCAGCGGCCGGGGTCGGCGAGGACGGCCAGCCCGGAGTCGAAGCCGCTGCCCGCCAGGGCCTCGTCGAGTTCGCGGGTGATCGCGCCCTTGCCGGTCCAGCCGTCGACGAAGACCACGTCGGAGGCCCGGTGGTGGGCGGCCAGGTACCGCAGGGCGACCGGGTCGATGCCGCGGCCCCGGACGATGGAGACGGCGTAGTGCGGGGCTTCGACGCCGTGTCCGGCGGCCAGCCAGCGGCGGATCAGGACGCCGACGGGCGTCCCGGCGCGGGCCAGGGAGGCGAGCACCAGACCCCGGCCGCGTTCGGCGACGAGCGTCTCGGCGACGGTGCCGACGGCGAGCGCGATCCGCCGGGCGGAGACCCGCAGCGCCTGGTGGAACAGCTCCTGGTACTCGGGGCTCGGCTGGTACTCGACCGGCAGTGACTCTGCGTAGTGGGCCCCGCCGCTCTGCACGGCCTCCTCCCGCTCCTCGGTGGGCGCCTCCAGCGCGACGCCGGAGAGGTCCTTGAGCAGCCAGGCCACCTCGTCGGCGCGGTAGGAGGAGAACGCCGGACCGTACAGCGGGCGCGGCAGCCGGGACTCCGGGGCGCCCGCCAGAGCACCCGCCACCGTGCAGCCCTCCGCCGCGCCGCCCTCCGCCGTGTCGCCCGGCCGGTGCGTGGGCAGGACGGCGAGCACCACCCGGTCGGTGACCCGTCGCAGCTGGCCGATCAGGGCGCGCTCGCCCTCGTGCAGTGCGGGGGTGTCGGCGACGTCGTCGACCACCAGGACGACGGTGGCGAAGCGGCGGGCCGGGTCGGCGCCGGGGGCGACGTTGTAGGCGTACCGCTCGCGCGAGGCGTCGTCGGCGGGGTCGTCGTGGGCGGGGAAGGCGAGCCGGGTGCGGATGGCGTAGCCGGGGTCGTCGACCGCGAGGACGGGCGAGCGGGTGGTGGTGGAGAAGTGGACCCGCCCGGCGCCGCCGGGGAGCCGTTCGGCGAGGGCGCCGGCCAGCCGCAGCGGCGTGTACATCAGCTCCTCGAAGCCGAGCACCAGCACCCGCCCGCCGCCGTCACCGGACGCACCGGCGCTGTCACCGTCACCGGACGCACCGGCGCTGTCACCGTCACCGGACCCACCGCCGTCGGACGCGCCGCCGCCGTCACCGGCCACGACGGCCGCCAGCTGCCGGCCCAGCTCCGGGAGCGCGGCGTCGAACCGGGCCCGGTGCTCGCGGGTGAAGCCGTGCCGGCCGCCCTCCGGCAGGCCGGCCGGCCAGGCGAGCTCGGCGCGGACCAGCGGGGCCGCGGGGGCGGGCGGCGGCTCGGGCGCCGGTCCGGCGTCGGCGATCAGCCGCTCGGCGCGGTCCAGGATGTCCTCGGGGAGCTCGACGCCGCCGCCGGCCAGGGCCACCAGGTCGAGCCGGGCACCGAGTTCGGCGGCGACGGAGGCGAGCCGCTGCCGGTCGGCGGCACCCCGCAGGTCGACCAGCGCGACCACCACGTAGTGGTCGCGCCGGTGGTGGGCGTGGAGCGCGCGGATGGTGTTGAGCGCGGTGGTGCCGGTGGAGAACTCGTCGTCCACCAGCACCAGCGGCCCGTCCCCGGCGAGCAACCGGGGGTCGGTGGGCAGCAGCAGGTGGGAGGTGGCGTGCGAGTGTTCCTCCTCGAAGCCGCCGACCGGATCGACGCCGGGCACCGGGCGGCGGGTGGAGTGCAGGTAGGGGGCGTCCAGGCCGTCGGCGACGCTGTGGCCGAGGCCCGTGGCGGTCTCGGCGTAGCCGAGCACGACGGCGCGCGCCGCGGCCTCGTCGCCGAGCAGCTCGCGGACCCGGCGGCCGAGGTCGAGCCCGGCGCCGTGGACCACGGCGGGAAGCTGCGGGACGTGCTTGCCGAGCACGGTGGAGACCAGCAGATGGGCCCGCTTGCGGTTCTCCCGCAGGGCGAGGCCGACCAGTTCGGGGAGCCGCTCGGAGCCGGTCAGGCCGACACCGGCCCGTTCGGCCACCCATCGGCCGGTCCACTCCTGCGGTGCTGCCACGAGACGTCCTGTCACTACGGGTCCTGCTTTCGGTGGTGCGGTTCACATCTGGACGAACGGCGACGGACTACGACGGACTACAGCGATCTAAGACGTTCTACGACGCTCCGCGACGCTCCACGAACGAGCAACGACGGACACCCGGGACGCGCCCCGGGGGCGAGCCGCCGCCGGAACGGGCGCGCACGACGGACGGGCCGCCCGAAGACGGCCCCGGCCCCGGGCGGCGGTCCTCACCGGCAGAGGCAGGCCGAGAGCAGCTCCGCGAAGCTGACGTCCTCCCGGGCCACGCCGAACACCTCCGCCCGAAGCAGCACCCGCTCGGCCCAGGCCCGGTGGGGCTTGGCCTCGTTCATCTTGTTGGTGTACGCCGAGCGCATCACCCCGCCCCCGCCGCGCTCCTGGTCGAGGATGTCCCGGGCGTCGCTGTACTCCTCGTGCGTGACCACCGAGAGGGCGTGCACGGCGGGCACGTGGCTGGGGTGGATGCAGGTCTTGCCGAGCAGGCCGTTGGCGCGGTCGAGCTCGATCTCGCGGATCAGCCCGTCGAGGTCGTGCTCGATGATCCGCTGCCGCACCGCCACCCCGGAGGGCTCGGCCTCGACGAACGGGGTGCGGCGCAACTGCGGCTTGAACATCCGTTCCTGGACGGGGAAGTACTCCCAGACCGGGCCGGTGACGGTGAACCCGGTGCCGTCGGCCCGGCCGAGCACGTTGACCACGTCCCCGATCACGGCGGCGACCAGGGCCACGTCGTACGCGGTCAGGTCGGGCGAGCGGCGCAGGCCGTACGCGGAGCAGAGGTCGGTGACTCCGAGCCGGACGGCGAGGACGCGCTCGCGGTACTTGTCGAGGAGCCGGGCTATGCCGAACAGCTGCTCCCGGCGGGTCTCCAGGTGGGCCAGTTCGGGCGACTCCAGGACCGGCATGGCGAACAGCCGCCGGCCGGTGGTCGCCTCGGCGGCGGCGAGCGCCTCCAGGAAGTCCCCGCCGGTCTCCTCGGTGAACTTCGGCAGGACGAATCCGGTGAGCAGGCCGACGGCCGGGCCGAGTCGGCCGACGAGGTCGGTGATCTGGGCGGGGGTTCGCACCCTGATGAAGAGGAGGGGCAGATCATGTGCGCAATCCGTGGAGATTTCACGGCCCGAAGCGGCCGCGGACACCTCCTCGAAGAGCTCCCCGAACCGGGCCACCAGGTTCGCCTCGGCGGCCGGCACCTCGTGGTCGGCGATCGCGTCCTCCAGGCAGAGGACCATCGAGACGACGCCCTGCGCGGCCTGCTTGCGGATGTCGGTCCGCAGCGTCGGCCGGGTCGCCGGACTGTAGAGCGTGGCGCCGAGTGCGGTCGCCAGGACGGCCGCGTCACTGTCCGGGGTGAACACCCTCGGCGATTCGAGAAAGAGCCGGTCGCGTACGTCGTCCGCGAGGTGGCCGAAGTGGCGCAAGGTGCTCTCCTCAGGGTTCGGCCGCCGGTCCGGCGGATGCGAGAACAGAACGCGGGACGGGACACGGGAGCAGTGGGCGGGGCGGTGCCGACACCCGGATGAACCGGCCCGGCAGCCGCGATGGTTCCCGGACGGGAACCGGCCCGATCCCCCTTGACCGGACCTCCGGACCCCTCGATCGTCCATCGTACGGACGCCGCCCGGTCGAATGCACTTCCGAAACATCGAATTCTCGGAAGGTTACCTTCCGCTTCACAAAGCGCAAGCGTTGGCAAAGTCCCACCGATCCGCCACCTCCGGTCACGTTGTCCGAAGGGGTGGCGAACAGGCAGGATGGTCGGCTATGACGCACGTGATGGCCAAGGGCGCCAACATCGCACTGCCGGTGGCGGCGGTCCGCGCCGTGCTGCGCTGGAGCGCCACGCCCGGTGCGCCGGACGTGGACGCCTCCGCACTCCTGCTCGGTACCGACGGCAAGGTCCGTTCGGACGCCGACTTCGTCTTCTACAACCAGCCGCGCCACCCGTCCGGCCTGGTGCGCCACCTGCCCAAGCAGCAGACCTCGGGCGGCACCGAGATCGCGGACACCGTCGAGGCCGACCTCGGCAAGCTGCCCGCCGAGGTCGAGCGGGTGGTGCTCGCCGGCTCCTCCGAGGGCGGGTCGTTCCGCTCGGTGAGCGGGCTGCGCCTGCTGCTCTTCGACGCGGGCGCCGGTGAGGGCGCGACCGCCATCGCCGAGTTCGCCATGGCCGACGGCGACGAGGTCACGGCGCTCGTCGCGGGCGAGCTGTACCGCCGGGGCGGCGTCTGGAAGTTCCGCGCCGTCGGGCAGGGCTACTCCACCGGGCTGATCGGTCTGGCCACCGACTTCGGCATCACCGTCGAGGACGAGGGCGACACCCAGGCCCCGGCCGGCGCGCCGGCGGCGGCCTCCCAGCCGCCCTCCCCGGTCGCCCCCGCCGTCGACCCGCGCGCCGCGCTGCCCGACCCCCGCCCTGCCCCGCGCCCCGAACCGGGCACGTTCACGCTGGCTCCCGCCGTGCCGCAGCCGTCGGCCGCAGCCGCTTCGGCGCCCACCGGCGTCCCGGCGAACACGCCCCCTCCGCCGGTCGCCCCGCCCACGGTGCCGCCGACGGCCCCGCCCGCCCCGACGGCGCCCCCGGCGCAGCAGCCGGGCGGTTACGGCTACCCGCAGCAGGCGGGCGGCTACGGCTACCCCCAGCCCGCCCAGCGCCCGGGGTACGGCTATCCGCAGCAGCAGCCGTACCCGCAGCAGCAGGCCGCCGGGTACGGCTACCCGCAGCAGGCCCAGCCCCCGCAGCAGGGCGGCTACGGCTACCCGCAGCCCAACACCGGCGCTCCGCAGTCCCAGCAGCAGCCGGCCCAGCAACAGCCTACCCAGCAGCCGGTGCAGCCGCAGGCCGCCCCCGAGGAGTTCGCGCTGCCGCCGCAGGGCCCGCAGTTCCAGCCCCGCTGACCCACCCCCCGCACGAGCACCCCGCCGCGCAACCACCCCGCCCGACCGCCGCACCGCCCGACCGCCGCACCGCGGCATCCGTCCGGCCGACCGGCAGGCCGCCCGCCCGACCGCCGCAGCACACCGGCTGCGGCGTCCGGGAGCGCACGGGCCCTCCAGGCGCCGCCCTACCGACCCCCGCGCCCCTCAGTCCGCCGTCGCCGACCCCTTGTACCCGCGCTGCCACTGCATCCCGAAGCCGTACAGCCGGTCGATGTCGGCCTGGAACCCGTTGACGTACCGCACCTCGCGGCGGACCGTCAGCGTATTGTCCCCGGTGTTCTCGATCAGCACCACCGCGCACGACCGCGCCGCCGAGGCCCGCTCCTCCAAGTGGATCTCGATCCGCGGCCCGGACTGCGGCACGATCGTCACCACCGCGTTGGCCTGTTCGAACGCCGGCGTGCCGTCGTAGATGTAGACGAAGATCAGCAGCCGCTTGAACTGGTCCTTCTTCTCCAGGTTGACGTACAGCGTCTCGCCGGACGGCGCCCCGTACTGGTCGTCGCCGCTGAGCTTGACGAACGGCGGGTGCTGGAGGTCCCCGAAGTAGCCGCCCAGCGGCTGCACCACGCCCCGGCTGCCGTCGGTCAGCTCGTACATGCAGGCCAGGTCGAGGTCCACGTTGACCTGCGTGTTCTGCGCCGTGTCCGGCTCCATCGGGCGGAGGATGCGCGGGTTCAGGAGCCTCCGGAGGGCGTCCCGGCCGGACGCCCGCGAAGCTCCTATCCGGGTGGTCCAGTGCAGGTTGACGTAGAGGTAGCCGGTGGTGGCAGCCGCACCGGTGATCGCGTGGTTCGGCTGCGACTTGGTGAGGGTGATCTTGTACTGCCCGCTCGTGTCGAGGCTGTTCCGCTCCCCGCGCAGGTACTCCCAAATCGAGGCCATGCCGTCCTCCCCCAGCCCCGTCAGTCGATCTGACGGGCCGCCGCTCCATGATCGGGCATCAGCCCGCCCCCGGGTACCTGAACTCCCTACCCACCGCCGGTTACCGGACACCGTCCGGACAGCGACCGGACGCCACCCGGACCCCGCCGGCCCGGCACCGGGCAGCCCACCGCCGCCGCGTCACCTCCCGTGGCCCGCAGCCGCCCCCACAGCCACCCCGAAGCCCCTTCGTGCACCATCGAGACAGCCCCCGGACCGCCCCCGGTCCGGCCCCCGACCGACTTCCGGGCCACCTCCCGAAACATCCTCCGACGCACATTCCGCCGCACTTTCCGAGGCACCTCCCGACGCACCCCGACCACCTTCCGCAACGCCTTCCGAACCACCTCCGCAGCCTCCACCGGGGCGCACGACCGGCCGTCACCCGGCGCTCCACGGCACGCCGAGGCACCACCGGAACGGCGTCCGACGGCCGCCGGAGGGCCACCCGACGGGCACCGGCGGGTCGATTGGCGGGGCGAAGCCACCCTCCCGTACCATGCGGCCACTTCGGACGCGATATCGTCTAGCCGCACAGGTGTCCCGCCCGTCCCTGCCCGGGCACGGCGGACGCCCGTCGACAACGACGCACCGTCAGGCCCGGTCCCGGGGACGAGCCCTGACCGCCTGTGTCGCACCGTGACCTGTCCCCTGCGGAAACCTGAGGCCCGACCCGCAATGAACCTGACCTCCATACAGCTGGTCTGGACCGTCATCGGCGGCGCAGCCCTGCTGTTCACAGCCATCCTGGTGGCGACGCTGCGCTTCAAGAACAACACCAAGAAGCAGGACTCGGGCGACTCCTGGGAGCGCAGCGAGGAGCGCCGCCGGCGCAAGGAGATGATCTACGGGATCTCCTCCTACGTCCTGCTGTTCTGCTGCGCCGGCGTCGCGGCCGCGCTCTCCTTCCACGGCCTGGTCGGCTTCGGCAAGGAGAACCTCGGCCTGTCGAACGGGTGGGAGTACCTCGTCCCGTTCGGCCTCGACGGTGCCGCGATGTTCTGCTCGGTGCTCGCCGTCCGCGAGGCCAGCCACGGTGACGCGGCGCTCGGCTCGCGTCTGCTGGTCTGGGTGTTCGCGATCGCCTCGGCCTGGTTCAACTGGGTGCACGCCCCGCGCGGCATCTCCCACGACGGCGCCCCGGAGTTCTTCTCCGGCATGTCGATCTCGGCCGCGATCCTCTTCGACCGCGCGCTGAAGCAGACCCGCAAGGCCGCGCTGCGCGAGCAGGGCCTGGTGCCGCGCCCGCTGCCGCAGATCCGGATCGTCCGCTGGCTGCGCGCGCCCCGCGAGACCTACGCCGCCTGGTCGCTGATGCTGCTGGAGAACGTCCGCAGCCTGGACGAGGCCGTCGAGGAGGTGCGCGAGGAGCGCCAGGCGAAGCTGGACGCCAAGGTGCGTGCCCGCAGCGCCGACCGTCGCGAGCGCGCCGAGCTGAAGGCCATCTCCCGCCAGGGCGGGATGCTCTCCCGGGGCCGCAGTGGCCGTCAGGTTCCCGCGCTCGCCGCTGCCGGAGACGGCCCGAGCACTACGGAGCCTGCCCTAGCCGCCGAGGCAGACGCTCTCTCCAAGTCCACCTCCTCCGCGCTGGAGCCCGCCTCGCTGAGCTCCTTCGACACCGGCCGCCGGACGCGCGCCGCCGTCGGCTCCTCGGCCTCGGCGTCGACGTCGTCCTCCGCCTCGCTGTCCTCCTCGTCCTCCTCGTCCTCCTACCGCAGCTCGACCATCGACCTGACGGCGGACGACGACACCCTGTCGATGCCCAAGCTGGACTCGCTGGAGCGCAAGCTGCGCGCCATCGAGCAGCAGCTCGGCTGAGACACCGCACCCGAGGGCCTGAGGGCCCGAGCCCCGGCCCGGGGCCTGAAGCCCGAAACGCCGGAACGGCCGCCCCCACTCCAGGGGGGCGGCCGTTCCGGCGTTTCGCGGGCTACTTGCCCGTACTCACGAGTTCCCGTTCCCCGTCGCTCCCGCCCCCGTCGCTCCCGCCCCCGGCGGACTCGCGGCGGTTGCGCAGGATGGACGACCCCAGGGCGAGGCCGATGAAGGCGACACCGATCAGGCCGGTGACGATCTCCGGGATGTGGTACTCGATGCCGACCATCAGGATCACGGCCAGCGCGCCGATCGCGTAGTGCGCGCCGTGCTCCAGGTAGACGTAGTCGTCCAGGGTGCCCTTGCGGACCAGGAAGACGGTCAGCGAGCGGATGTACATCGCGCCGATACCGAGGCCCAGGGTGATCTGGAAGATGTCGCTGGAGATGGCGAACGCACCGACCACGCCGTCGAAGGAGAACGACGCGTCGAGCACCTCCAGGTACATGAAGAGGAAGAACGCGGCCCTGCCGCCCACCTGGACGATGGACTTGCCGCCCTTCTCGGCGGCCTCCTCCTTCTCGACCTCCTCCTCCAGGCCCGACTCGAAGACCGAGGAGAGCCCGTTGACGGAGAGGTAGGTGACCAGGCCGAGCACCCCGGCGAGCAGCACCGTCTCGGCGTGCTCCCCGGCGAAGAAGTTGGACGCCAGCAGCAGGGTGACCAGGGCGACGACGGTGGAGAAGGCCTCCAGCTTGCCGACCTTCTCCAGCGGACGCTCGATCCAGGCCAGCCAGTTGTAGTCCTTCTCCTCGAAGATGAAGTCGAGGAAGATCATCAGCAGGAAGACGCCACCGAAGGCCGCGATGGCCGGGTTGGCCATTTCCAGGTACTGGGCGTAGGTGTGGCCCTCGTAGGTCTTGTCACTGTGCAGCGCGAGGTCGATGACCGTCGCCGGGTTGAGGTGCGCGGTGAGACCGACGACCAGCAGCGGGAAGATCAGCCGCATACCGAAGACGGCGATCAGCACGCCGATGGTGAGGAAGATCTTCTGCCAGTACGGGTTCATCCGCTTCAACACCGTGGCGTTGACCACCGCGTTGTCGAACGAGAGGGAGATCTCCAGGATGGAGAGGATCAGCACGATGCCGAATCCCTCGGCTCCCCAGAGCAGGCCGGCGGCGATCAGGCCTGCGATGGTGATCGCGAATGACCAGCCGAATGTGCGGAGGAACACGGGACTTGGTTACCTTTCGGGTTCATGGCGTCAAGGACGTCGGGTACGTCCGACACGGCGAATGCGTCGAACGCGACGATCGCGGCCTTTACTGTACGTTTACGCCGAAATCGAGGGCAATGCCCCGCAGGCCCGAGGCGTAGCCCTGACCCACCGCGCGGAACTTCCACTCGCCGGCGTACCGGTACAGCTCACCGAAGATCATCGCGGTCTCGCTGGACGCGTCCTCGGAGAGGTCGTAGCGGGCGATCTCCTGCCCGTCCAGGGAGTTGACCACCCGGATGTAGGCGTTGCGCACCTGGCCGAAGTTCTGCAGGCGCGAGTCGGCGTCGTAGATCGAGACCGGGAAGACCACCTTGTCGATCTGCGGCGGCACGAGGTCCAGATTGACCAGCACGACCTCGTCGTCGCCGTCGCCGTCACCGGTGAGGTTGTCACCGGTGTGCTCGACCGAGCCCTCGGGGCTCTTCAGGTTGTTGTAGAAGACGAAGTACTCGTCACCGACCACCCGACCGCCCGAGCAGAGCAGCGCGCTCGCGTCGAGGTCGAACGGCGCGCCGGTCGTGGACCGGGCGTCCCAGCCGAGACCGATCTGCACCTGTGTCAGATTCGGCGCGGCCTTCGTGAGCGAGACATTCCCACCCTTGGCGAGCGTGACACTCATGACTTGTCGTTCCTCCCTTGCCTCCCGGGGCGCATCTCAGGTCTATTCCCCCGCGACCCCGGCCGGCCCCTTCCGGCCGGCTGAACTTTCCTGAACTCCCATCCTTCCAGTGCGGCGGACCGGTTCGAAGCCGGGGCGCACGAAGCAGTCCGCGCGGCACCGGACACGGAACGCGCGCGGCTCCGGGAACGGAACGCGCGCGGCTTCGGACACGGAACGGCCCCGAACGCGAACGGCCGGGGCGGCCGCCGGTGCCCTCGCACCCGCGGCCGCCCCGGCCTGCGCTGTCCCGTCGGGGCCGTCACCGGCCCCGCCCCGGCTCAGACGTTGACGCCGAAGTCCTGGGCGATCCCGCGCAGGCCGGAGGCGTAGCCCTGGCCGATGGCGCGGAACTTCCACTCGACGCCGTTGCGGTAGAGCTCGCCGAAGACCATCGCCGTCTCGGTGGAGGCGTCCTCGGAGAGGTCGTACCGGGCCAGCTCCTTGTTGTCCGCCTGGTTCACCACGCGGATGAAGGCGTTGCGGACCTGGCCGAAGTTCTGCGTACGGTTCTCGGCGTCGTAGATCGAGACCGGGAAGACGATCTTCTCCACGTCGGCCGGCACGGTGGCCAGGTTGACCTTGATCTGCTCGTCGTCGCCCTCGCCCTCACCGGTGAGGTTGTCACCGGTGTGCTCGACGGAGCCGTCGGGGCTCTTCAGGTTGTTGAAGAAGACGAAGTTGCCGTCCAGGCCGACCCTGCCCTGGTCGTTGCAGAGCAGCGCACTGGCGTCCAGGTCGAAATCCGTGCCCGTGGTGGTGCGGACGTCCC
Source organism: Kitasatospora sp. NPDC002965 (assembly GCF_040611255.1). Classification (NCBI taxonomy): domain Bacteria; kingdom Bacillati; phylum Actinomycetota; class Actinomycetes; order Kitasatosporales; family Streptomycetaceae; genus Kitasatospora; species Kitasatospora sp. NPDC002965. The sequence goes on from NZ_JBEXNT010000034.1 coordinate 12,013, forward strand.
AGCCAAGGCCGACGATCACGGCGGTCAGGCCCGGGGCCTCCTTGGTGAGCGAGACATTGCCGCCCTTGCTCAGGCTGACACCCACTTGTCCTCCAAGAGTCGGGAGGCACGCCCTGGTGCCCCCGTGGTGCGGTTCAAGGCTCCGGGGCGATTCACCGCCGGGCCTCTGACCAGCCAACGGACCGATCGTAGTGCCGGGTTCCCGTCCGCGTGAGCGAACGGGTCCGACATGGCCACCGAACCGCATCCGAGTCCGGTCCGCATCGCACGCGAAGCGCACCCGAAGCGGACCGCATCCGCGCCCCGAACCGGACCGGAACCGCCCCGGCCCCGCCCGAACCGCGCCCCCGAACCGCGCCGCACCTGCACCGCACCCGCACCGTGGCCCCGTCCGGCCCCGTCCGGCCCCGTCCGAGGGGCTCAGAGCGCGCCGAGGACCTTCAGGTACTCCTGCTCGTCACGGGCGTCCGGCAGGCCGTTCACGACGCTCCAGCGGACGACGCCGGCCTTGTCGATCACGAAGGTGCCCCGGACGGCGCAGCCCTTCTCCTCGTCGAAGACGCCGTAGGCGCGCGAGACCTCGCCGTGCGGCCAGAAGTCGGAGAGCAGCGGGAAGTCCAGACCCTCCTGGTCGGCGAAGATCCGCTGGCTGAACGGCGAGTCGTTGGAGAGGCCGAGGACCTGCACCTCGTCGTTCTGCAGGCGCGGCAGCTCCTTCTGGATCGCGCAGACCTCGCCGGTGCAGACGCCGGTGAAGGCGAACGGGTAGAACACCAGGACGACGTTCTTCTCGCCCCGGAAGTCGGAGAGCCGGACCAGCTCGCCGTGCTGGTTCTTCAGCTCGAAGTCCGGAGCCTCGGTGCCGATCTCGATGGCCATGGTGGGACCTTTCTGACGCGAAGGGGCCGCGCCCCGCGGGCGCGACGAGCGCCATCCTCGCATTCGTCGGTACCGGTTCGGCCGGACGGGTGACGGCCGCGCCGTCCGGGGCCACCGCTTTCGCCCTGGGCGAACAACCTGCTGGTCAGGGCCTCCGGCCGGAACGCCAAAAGGACCGGGCCCCGCCGGAGGATGCTCCGGCGGGGCCCGGTCGGGCCCGTCAGGGGGTGCTCAGCGCTTGCCAGGCCTGGCCGTGGACTTGGTTGCCAGGCGGGTCGCCGCCCAGTCCTTGGCGACCGCGATCGAGCTGGTCTGGGAAAGGCCTGCGGTCTTGGCCGCGTCGGCGATGTCCGAGGCCTCGATGTGGCCGTCCCGACCGGTCTTCGGGGTCAACAGCCAGATCAGGCCGCCCTCGGCCAGGTATTCCAGGGCGTCGACGAGGGAGTCGGTGAGGTCCCCGTCGTCGTCGCGGTGCCACAGCAGGACGGCGTCGGCGACGTCGTCGTAGTCCTCGTCGACGAGATCCGTACCGGTGATCTCCTCGATGCCCTCTCGGAGATCCTGGTCAGTGTCTTCGTCGAACCCCAGCTCCTGGATGATCTGGCCCTCATCGAAGCCAAGACGAGCTGCCGGGTTGGACTTGTCCGCGGGGTCCGCGGTCGCGCTCACGGGAATAACCTCCAGTATTCGGCTCGGCATCCATGCCGAGGCTGTGGCCGTAGTCCACACGGGAGCGGCGGTTCGCGCAAGTACCCGACCCCCGATCCCCTCCAAAGGTTGACGTGTCGCATGGGGACACGCCGTGCGATGTGTCGGGAATCACACCGATTTGCCCTTCTCTGCGTAGGACAAGGATGCTTCGGGTGGTCCCGGTCCACAGGCCGTACGCACGCCCGAGATGCGAACGGCATTCGGGTCCGCGCGTGCGCGGGCGTAGAGTCTCCTGTTGGCCCTCACCCCGGCCGTCCGCCATCGGACGGACGGGCAACCAGGTCGGACCACCTCTTTTCGTAACACCCGGAGGCGCGCGGCCCGGACGATGCTGTCCGAACCGCACACCTCCAGACCGCTCCTTCTGTCAGGGAGAGCGGTTACCGATCGGTAGAGATGACGGATCTCCGAGCGCGGTAGCACGATGGAGGCGGCGCGACACACCTCAGTTTCGACCGACAGTGAAGGAACAGCGTGGCTTCCGGATCCGATCGCAACCCGATCATCATTGGCGGCCTTCCGAGTCAGGTCCCGGACTTCGATCCCGAGGAGACCGCGGAATGGCTGGAGTCGCTCGATGCGGCCATCGACGAGCGGGGGCGCGAGCGTGCGCGCTACCTGATGCTGCGGCTGATCGAGCGCGCCCGCGAGAAGCGTGTCGCCGTGCCCGAGATGCGCAGCACGGACTACGTCAACACCATCGCCACCAAGGACGAGCCGTTCTTCCCCGGTAACGAGGAGATCGAGCGCAAGATCCTCAACGCGACCCGCTGGAACGCCGCGGTGATGGTCTCCCGGGCGCAGCGCCCGGGCATCGGCGTCGGTGGCCACATCGCCACCTTCGCCTCCTCCGCGTCGCTCTACGACGTCGGCTTCAACTACTTCTTCCGCGGCAAGGACGCCGAGGGCGAGTCGGGCGACCAGATCTTCTTCCAGGGCCACGCCTCCCCCGGCATCTACGCCCGGGCGTTCCTGCTGGACCGGCTCACCGAGCAGCAGCTCGACGCCTTCCGCCAGGAGAAGTCGAAGGCCCCGTACGGCCTCTCCAGCTACCCGCACCCGCGGCTGATGCCGGACTTCTGGGAGTTCCCGACCGTCTCGATGGGCCTCGGCCCGCTCGGCGCGATCTACCAGGCCCGGATGAACCGCTACCTGGAGCACCGCGGGATCAAGGACACCTCCGACTCGCAGGTCTACGCCTTCCTCGGCGACGGCGAGATGGACGAGCCCGAGTCGCTCGGTCAGCTGTCCCTGGCCGCCCGCGAGGGCCTGGACAACCTGACCTTCGTGGTCAACTGCAACCTGCAGCGCCTCGACGGCCCGGTCCGCGGCAACGGCAAGATCATCCAGGAGCTGGAGTCGCAGTTCCGCGGTGCCGGCTGGAACGTGATCAAGCTCGTCTGGGACCGCAGCTGGGACCCGCTGCTCGCGCAGGACCGCGACGGCGTCCTGGTCAACAAGCTGAACACCACGGTGGACGGCCAGTTCCAGACCTACGCGACCGAGTCCGGCGCGTACATCCGCGACAGCTTCTTCGGCGGCGACCTGCGGCTGCGCAAGATGGTCGAGTCGATGACCGACCAGCAGATCCAGCACCTGGGCCGTGGCGGCCACGACCACCGCAAGATCTACGCGGCGTTCAAGGCGGCCCGCGAGCACAAGGGCCAGCCGACGGTCATCCTCGCCCAGACCGTCAAGGGCTGGACGCTGGGCCCCAACTTCGAGGGCCGCAACGCCACCCACCAGATGAAGAAGCTGACGGTCGAGGACCTGAAGCGCTTCCGCGACCGGCTGCACCTGCCGATCACCGACAAGCAGCTCGAAGAGGGCTACCCGCCCTACTACCACCCGGGCCGCGACTCCGAAGAGATCCAGTACATGCACGACCGCCGCCAGGAGCTGGGCGGCTACGTGCCGACCCGCAAGGTGCGGCCGCGCAAGCTGGAGCTGCCGGGCGACGACGCGTACAAGGCGGTCAAGAAGGGCTCGGGCAACCAGACCATCGCCACCACCATGGCGTTCGTCCGGGTGCTCAAGGACCTCATGCGGGACAAGGGCATCGGCAACCGCTTCGTGCCGATCGCGCCCGACGAGTACCGCACCTTCGGCATGGACTCGCTGTTCCCGTCGGCGAAGATCTACAACCCGCTGGGCCAGACCTACGAGTCGGTCGACCGCGACCTGCTGCTCGCGTACAAGGAGTCGCCGACCGGGCAGATGCTGCACGACGGCATCTCCGAGGCCGGCTGCACCGCCTCGCTGATCGCCGCGGGTTCGGCCTACGCCACCCACGGCGAGCCGCTGATCCCGGTGTACGTCTTCTACTCGATGTTCGGGTTCCAGCGCACCGGCGACCAGTTCTGGCAGATGGCCGACCAGCTGGCCCGCGGCTTCGTGATCGGCGCCACCGCCGGCCGCACCACCCTGACCGGTGAGGGCCTGCAGCACGCCGACGGCCACTCGCACCTGCTGGCCTCGACCAACCCCGGCGTCGTCGCGTACGACCCGGCGTACGGCTTCGAGATCGCGCACATCGTCCAGGACGGTCTTCGTCGGATGTACGGCTCCAGCGCCGAACACCCGAACGGCGAGGACGTGTTCTACTACATGACCGTCTACAACGAGCCGATCAAGATGCCGGCCGAGCCGGAGAACGTCGACGTCGACGGCATCCTCAAGGGTCTGCACCGGTACGCGCCCGGCACCGCCGGCCAGATCCCGGCCCAGATCCTCGCCTCCGGCGTGGCCGTGCCGTGGGCCCTGGAGGCCCAGCGCATCCTCGCCGAGGAGTGGAACGTCAAGGCCGACGTCTGGTCCGCGACCTCCTGGAACGAGCTGCGCCGCGACGCGGTGGAGGCCGAGGAGTTCAACCTGCTGCACCCCGAGGAGCAGCAGCGCGTCCCGTACGTGACCCAGAAGCTCCAGGGCGCCGAGGGCCCGTTCGTCGCCGTGTCCGACTGGATGCGCGCGGTGCCGGACCAGATCGCCCGCTGGGTTCCGGGCCAGTACCAGTCGCTGGGCGCCGACGGCTTCGGCTTCGCCGACACCCGTGGCGCGGCCCGTCGCTTCTTCCACATCGACGCGCAGTCGGTCGTGCTGAGCGTGCTCACCGAGCTCGCCAAGCAGGGCAAGGTCGACCGCAGCGCGCTGAAGGACGCGATCGACCGCTACCAGCTGCTGGACGTGGCGGCGGCGGACCCGGGCGCCGCCGGCGGCGAGGCCTGAGTGCCTGACCGGTCCTGAGGGGCCGGCCCTCCCCACCCGGGGAGGGCCGGCCCCTCACGCTTTCCGCGTGATGCCGGTCACATCCGCTTGAACCTCACACCGGTGTCAGCTCCTAGGCTCGTCACGACGAACCGGACCAGTCCAGGAGGGTCTCCGATGAACGCCGTCCACCCCGAGCCCGCCGCCGGCGGCAACGACTACAACCGCCAGGTGATCGACGAGTTCCGCACTTCGGCGGGTACGGTCGGCGGCGACTTCGCCGGCAAGAACCTGCTGCTGCTCACCACGCGCGGCCGGCAGAGCGGCGAGCCGCGCACCACCCCGCTGGTCTACCTGCGCGACGGCGGGCGGGTGGTCGTCTTCGCCCTGAACGGCGGCGCCCCCGCCGACCCGCTCTGGTACCGCAACCTCGCGGCCGCCCCCGAGGTCACGGTCGAACTCGGCGCCGACCGCTTCGCGGCGCACGCCGTCCCGGTCGATCCGGACGATCACGAGGACCTCTGGGCCCGGCAGATCTCCGTCGAACCGCTCTTCGCCGACTTCCGGGCCCGCACCAGCCGCACCGTCCCCCTGGTGGAGCTCCGCCCCGCCGCCTGAGTTCCGGCCCCGGCTCCCTCTTAACCTTCCCGAGAGTCCCGCTTAAGGTGGGACCGCGGGAGGCAAGGGGAGGGGGCCGGTTCCGTGCGCACACCGAGGACGGGGGCCTTCCCCCTCGCGGTCCTGGTCGGGCTGACGGCGGGGGGCCTGGTCTGGCAGCTCTTACCGACCCCGGACGAACTCGGGCGGCCGTCGGTGGCCCTGCCCGCCCCGGACCGGCCGCCGACCGGTCTGCTGCCCGTTCCCGTTCCCGTGCCCGTGCCTTCGCCGGCGCCCGCGCCCGGCCCCGGGTCCGTGCCCCTGCCGCAGGATCCGGCGGGCCCGGTGGTCCCGGTGGGCCCGGTGGAACAAGCGCCGGAACCGCCCGGGTCCGACGGGGCCGGCAAGTCCGCCTCGACCGCTGCGCCCACCCGCCCGCTGAGCGCGGGCCTCGCCGACGCGCCGGCCGCCGCAGCGACCGCGACGCCGCCCGCCGCCCTCCCGAACACCTCGCCGACCGCTCCGGCCCCGCAGGCGCCGCGGGTCCCCGCGGCACCGACCGCCCCTCCGGCACCCCCGCCGCCCCCGGAGGCCCCGGCCACGGAGCCCGACACCGGGGCCTCCGGTCCGGAGGAGGCGTTCACCGTCGGGTCCTCCCCCGGGGTTCCCCCGCCCGCGGCCGTCCTCCCCCCGCCCGCACCGGCCCCCGGGGGCGGCGGCCATCACCTGGCGCCCGCCCCGCCGTCACTCGCTCCCGGCATCGCGCAGGTGCCCGAGGGCCAGGCCGAGGAGGAGTACTGGCGCGCCCAGGAGGAGGTCTGGGCGAAGGCCGAGGAGGCCTGGCGCCAGGCCGAGGCCGAACCGCCCTCCTGACCCCCGCCCCGGACACCCGAGCGGCCCCGGACTCGACGGAGTCCGGGGCCGCTCGTCGAGGGACGACGTCAGACGGTGATCACACGCGGCTCGTCGAGTCCGTCCACCTGGCCGGCGGCCTGGCACAGCTTGGGGATGTGCGAGGCGTCCGAGGTCACCAGCCGCACCGGAGGCTCGGACAGCGCGGCGGTGGCCACCACGAGCGCGTCGACCAGGCACTCATGCCCGTCCAGTCCGGAGGTGTCGAGCAGTTCACCGGCCGCCTCGATCACCCGCTCCGACACCGGGGCGATCGTGTACCGGGCCAGGAGGAACCTCAGCCGGTCACCCACGCGCCCGGTTCGGCGAACCTCCAGTGGCGTGACGGCACTGACGACCACCGGGGCCGAGTCCCGCTCGGCCGCGCCGATCAGCGCGGCCACGCGACTGTCGCGCTCGGCGTCCAGCGAAAGCGCCTGGGCGTCGAGCACTACCGTCCCGCAACGGCGCGGGGAGGCCTTGGCCCTGGTCAGGCGCTGGCGGCCCATGCTTCCTCCGCCCATTGCCGGTCGGCGTCGGTGATGTGGCCGTGGGCCTCGTTGTCCTCCACGACCTCACGCAACTTGGCCATCGCCACCCAGTGTTCAAGAGCCTCCGCCACCACTGCGGAGAACCCGTTCCTGTCCGTGCGCTGTTCCACCTCGGCGGCGAGATCGGCCGGGAGCGAGATCGACCGTCTGACGGCGAGGGGCGTTTCCGGAGTCAGTTCAGCAACCATGGGCGAAGGGTAACACCGCGCGTGTCAATAACTCAAAGTGTTCATGTGATCGCATGTAGTACACGTAAGCGACCCCGGGCTCGACGGAGTCCGGGGTCGCTCGGGCGTGCGGGGGTGGGTCAGATGTGCACGGCGGGGCCGGCGTCGGTGGAGCCGCGGCGGGTCAGGAGGCCCAGGAGCGCGGCGGCGAAGGCGACCACGGCCGCGACCGCGAAGGCGAGCGACATGCCGCTGACGAACGAGTCGTGGACGGCGCCGGCCATCGCGTCGACCGCCTGCTGGGGGGTGCCGGCCGGAGCGGGCGGGGCGATGCCGAGCTGGGCGGCCTGGTTGAGGCCCTCGGACTGGGCGGGGTCGACCGGGGGCAGCCCCGCCTTCGCCCAGTTGCCCGGCAGCACGTCGGTGACCTTGGCGGCCATCAGCGCGCCCAGCACCGCGGTGCCGAGACTTCCGCCGACCTGCATCGCGGACTGCTGGAGACCGCCGGCCACGCCGGAGAGCTCCATCGGGGCGTTGCCGACGATGACCTCGGTGGCGCCCACCATGACCGGGCTGATGCCCAGGCCCATCAGGACGAACCAGAGCGCCATCGCACCGTTGCCGGAGCCCGCGTCCAGGGTGGACATGCCGATCATCGCGGTGGTGGTGATCAGCATGCCGGCCACGATCGGGATGCGCGGTCCGAGCTTGCCGATCGCCACGCCGGCCACCGGCGAACCGATGATCATCATGCCGGTCATCGGCAGCAGGTGGACGCCGGCCTCGACGGGCGACATGCCGTGCACGTTCTGCAGGTAGAAGGTGACGAAGAAGATCGCACCGAAGAACGCGAAGGCCATCAGCACCATCAGCAGGGTGCCGGCCGACAGCGGCAGCGAGCGGAACAGGCTGAGCGGGATCAGCGGCTCCCGGGCCACCCGCTGCCAGAGCGCGAACAGCGTCATCAGCACGACGGCGCCGCCCAGGAAGAGCACGGTGGAGAGGTCGCCCCAGCCCCACTCGGGGGCCTTGATGATGCCGAAGACCAGCGCGAACATCGCCACCGAGAGCAGCACGATGCCGGGGACGTCGAAGGACCTGGCGGCGTTCTCGGCGCGGACGTCCTTGAGGATCCACAGGCCGAGGGCCAGCGCGATCAGGCCGACCGGGATGTTGATGAAGAACACCGACTCCCAGTTGACGTGCTCGACCAGCAGGCCGCCGACGATCGGGCCGGCCGCGGTGGAGGCGCCGATCACCCCGCCCCAGATGCCGATGGCCATGTTGAGCTTCTCGGCCGGGAAGGCCCCGCGCAGCAGGCCGAGCGCGGCCGGCTGGAGCAGCGCGCCGAACAGGCCCTGGAGGACGCGGAAGGCGATCACCGTCTGGATGTTCCCGGCGAATCCGATCGCCGCCGAGGTGGCGGCGAAGCCGACCGCGCCGACCAGGAAGGTGTTCTTGTGGCCGAACCGGTCACCGATCTTGCCTGCGGTGATCAGGAAGACCGCGAGGGCGAGCAGGTAACCGCTGGTGACCCACTGGATCTCGGAGGGGGCGGCCTTGAGGTCGGCCTGGATCACCGGGTTGGCGATCGCCACGATGGTGCCGTCCAGGGCGACCATCATCACGCCGACGGCGACGGTGAGCAGGGTCAGCCAGGGGTGCCCCTGGAGGCCCTTCCCGGCGGACGGCACGGGCGGCGGCGCGTCGGCCTTCGTGCTCTTGACGGCGGACTGGCTCATCTGGGCCCTCCGTGGGCTGGCTGGGGGCGGACGTGGGCGTGGCGCCCCGGCCCAACCCGTCCCCACGAGTGCCCGGCCCGACGGACGCCACTCCGGCAGATTATGTCAGCGACTGACATTCGGCAAACACTGACTTCTGGCTTCGGCTGACATTTGTCAGACCGATAGAGTTGGGCTTTACACCCCAGCCGCGTCACCGTCCGGAGGACACCCCGCCATGGCCGCTCAGCCCGCACTCCCCGCCACCGCCCGGGCCGGCCGGGCTCCCGGCGACCCGGAGCCGGAGCCCGGCCCGGGACTGCGCGAGCGCAAGAAACGGCGCACCCGGGACGCACTGATCGAGGCGGCCCACCAGCTCTTCCTCAGCCAGGGCTTCGCCCGGACCACCGTCGACGAGATCGCCGCCGCCGTCGACGTCTCGCAGCGCACCTTCTTCCGGTACTTCGCCAACAAGGACGAGGTCGCCCTCGCCGTCCTCGCCGACGCCGAGGACTACTTCATCGACCGGCTCCGGAACCGGCCCGCCGACGAGAACCCGCTGCAGGCACTGCGCGCCGCGATCGTCGAGTCCTGGCGCGAGCTCGGCTCCCCGGACCGCACCGGACCCGGCTCGGTGACCAGCGCGCTGGAGCTGATCCGGATGATCGAGGACACCCCCACCCTGCTCGCCGCGCACCTGCGCCGGGTCACCGACCAGGAACGGGTGGTCACCCGGGTGATCGCCGAGCGCGAGAACCTCGACCCCGCCGAGGACCTGCGGCCCGCCGTGATGGCAGCCGTCTTCGGCAGCGTGCTGCGCGCCGCCCACCTGTCCTGGACCGCCGACCAGGAGGTCGACGGCCCGGAGGGCATGATCGCCCTGATCGGCCGCCACTTCGACCAGCTCGGCCCCGCCCTGGCCGGCGACTGGCGGCACTGAGAACCGGCCCCGGCCGCACCGGGACCGCACCGGGACCGCACCGGGGTCGCACCTGGTCATACCGGGGTACTACTCCCGGCCCCGGCAGGGCCCGAAAGGTCTGCCCACGGTCCGACGACGGGCGGGTGGCGCGACTCCTAGGCTGGCCCGCGATGAAGACGCTCAGCAAGGCCTCCGCCCGGGCCCACGCCCTCCGCCTGCTCGGAACACTCCGGCACAACCTCAGCACGCCCACCGGCGGGCACACCCCCCTGCTCGGGGAATCCCCGCGCGCCTGGGTGCGACGGCTGCCGTACGTGGTCGCCCTCCTCCTCCAGGCCTCGCTGATCCCCACCGGCATCACCGTCCTGACCGGCTCCTACGACCTGGTCCTGCCCGTCGCCGCCGCACTCACCGTCGCCCAGACCGCCCCGCTGGTGCTGGCGGTCGCCCGGCCGCTGCCCGCCTGGTGGATCAGCGCGGGCGCCCTCGTCGCCACCGCCGCCGTCACCGCGCGCCACGACCACACCGGCGGCACCTGGCCGTGGACGGCGCCGATGATCCTGGCCTACCTCTTCCTGCTGATCGCGCTCGCCCTGCGGGAGAGCCGGGCCACCCTGGTCTCGGTCTGGGTCGCCACCGTGCTGCTCACCGGCCTCACCCTCACCCTCGGCCTGCCGCGCGGCGGCGACGGCACCACCGTGCTGCTGGTCGCGCTCAGCGGCGCCGTCCTGCTGCTCGGCTGGTCGGTCCGGGACCGGGCCGAGGCCCGGCGGCTGCTCGTCGTGCAGGAGCACATCAGCGAGGCCGAACGCGAACGGCGGACCCTGCTGGAGGAGCGCGCCCGGATCGCCCGGGAGCTGCACGACGTGGTCGCCCACCACATGTCGGTGATCGCCGTGCAGGCGGCCAGCGCGCCGTACCGGATACCCGGCGTCCCGGCCGACGCCGCCGAGGAGTTCACCGCGATCGCCGGCACCGCGCGCGAGTCGCTGGCGGAGATGCGACGGCTGCTCGGCGTGCTGCGCAGCGAGGATTCGGGCGCCGAGAGGGCGCCGCAGCCGGGTGTCGGCCAGCTCGTCCAGCTGGTCGAGACGGTCCGCCGGGCGGGGGTGGCGGCCGAGCTGACGGTCGACCCGGAACTCGCCGACGCGCTGCCGCCCGCCGTCGACCTCTCCGTCTACCGGATCGTCCAGGAGGCACTGGCCAACGTGGTCCGGCACGCCCCGGGCGCCGGCGCCTGGGTCTCGCTGACCGCCACGGACGCGTCCCTGCTGGTCACGGTGGTGAACGCGGCCCCGCCCGAGCGGGCGGAGTCGCTGGAGGCCTCGGTCGAGGGCACCGGCCAGGGACTGGTCGGGATGCGCGAGCGGGTCCGGCTGCTGGACGGCCGGCTGGACACCGGGCCGCTGCCGGACGGCGGCTTCAAGGTGGCCGCCGTCCTGCCCCTCGACGGCCTGACGGATACTCGGTCCGCCGGCACTGCGCCGGCCCAGCCGTAGGACCGGCTGCACGACGACCGGAAGAGCACCGCATGACCATCCGCGTGATCATCGTCGACGACCAGGCGATGGTGCGGGCGGGTTTCGCCGCCCTGCTCAACGCCCAGAGCGACATCGACGTGGTGGGCGACGCGGCGGACGGCGCGCAGGCCCTGGAGGTGACCGGCCGGACCCATCCCGACGTGGTGCTGATGGACGTCCGGATGCCCGTGATGGACGGGCTGGAGGCGGCCCGCCGCCTGCTCGCCCCGGCCGTGCCCGGCGCGCACCGCCCGAAGGTCCTGATGCTCACCACCTTCGACGTCGACGACTACGTCTACGAGGCGCTGCGGGCCGGGGCGAGCGGCTTCCTGCTGAAGGACGCGCCCCCGGCCGACCTGATCGCGGCCGTCCGGGTGGTCGCGGCCGGCGAGGCACTGCTCGCCCCCTCGGTGACCCGGCGGCTGATCGAGGACTTCGCCCGGACCAGGCCGGCCAAGCGCCGCGACCCGAAGCTGCGGCTCAACGGACTGACCCCGCGTGAGACCGAGGTACTGGAGCTGATCGCCCGCGGCCTCTCCAACCAGGAGATCGCCGCCCGGCTGGTGCTCGCCGAACAGACCGTCAAGACCCACATCGGCCGCATCCTGGCCAAGCTCGACCTGCGCGACCGCGCCCAGGCGGTCGTCCTCGCCTACGAGTCCGGCCTGGTGACGCCCGGCCAGTAGGGTCCGCCCCCGCCCCGTGGTGGGGAAAACCTCAGTGATACCCGGGTAGCACCCGGGAGTTGGCCCTGCGGAGTGACGTCCGCAGGGCCGTCGCGTTCCTACCGTCCTCCCCGTCGACGTCGAACGGACGAGGGAGAGAACGGACATGCGGCAGCAGCCAAGCCAGCAGCCCGGCCAGGGGCGTACCCGGCAGCGCGCCGAGCGGAGGCCCCGGCGGATCCGGCGGACGGTCGCCGCCGCCGGGCTGGCACTGGCCGCCGTCCTCGGCGCGGGCGGCTGGGCCGCCGCCGACGGCCAGCAGGCCGTGACCGGCCCCCCGCCCGGCACCGCCGCCTGGGTCGCGGACACCACGCTCGGACTCCGGCTGCCCGACCCGGCCACCGCCGCCCCGGCCGAGGTGGCCGCCTTCTTCGACCGGCTGCCGGCCGCGGCCCGGGAGTCGCTGACCGTCCGCCACCCGCTGGTGGTCGGCAACCTGGACGGCGCGCCGGTCCGGCTCCGCTACCGGGCCAACGAGGCGGCGCTCGCCGAGGAGCTCGGGCGTGAACTGGCCCGCGCCACCGACCCGTCGCTCACCCCGCAGGACCACACCGCCGCCCGGGAGCGCGCCGCGCGGTACCGCACGCTGCTCGACGGGGCGCGGGACGGCGGCCGCCGGTTCCTCGCCTTCGACCCGCGCGGCCGGGGCCAGATCGCCGAGGTGTACGGCGACCTGGCCACCGCCCCCCGGACGGCGGTCGTCGTCCCCGGCTCCGACATCGACCTGCGCACCTTCGACCGCGCCGGTGACCCGTACGGCACCCCGGCCGGCATGGCCCGAGCGCTGCACGGGGCGACCGGCGGGGGTACGGCCGTGATCGCCTGGGCCGGCTACACCACTCCGGTCGGGGTGGGCCCGGACGCCGCCACCGAGACGCTGGCCGAGGCCGGCGCCGGGCGGCTGGGCCGGCTGCTCGACGGACTCGCCGTCACCACCCGCCCGGACGCGCCGGCCACGGTGTTCTGCCACAGCTACGGCTCGGTGGTCTGCGGGCTGGCCCGGCCGGGCCCGGAACAGGCCTCGGGGGTGGTGGTCCTCGCCTCGCCGGGCCTGGGGGTCGACTCGGCCGCCGACCTCGACCCGCGGGTGCCGCTCTGGGCGGTCGAGCGGAACGACTCGGACTGGATCGGCCACGTGCCGTACGTCCGGTTCCTCGGTCTCGGTCACGGCGCCGATCCGACCGGGCCGGAATTCGGCGCCCGCCCGCTGCCGGCCACCGGCGCACACGGCCACACCGGCTACTTCGCGCCGGGCACCGCCTCGCTGGCCGCCTTCACCGCCGTCGCACTCGGCCGCTGACCCGGGCCGACCGCACCCGGCCGACCGCACCGGCCGCCGACCCCGGCCGCCGACCGCCGACCGCCGCCCGCACGTGCAACCGCACCGCCGCCGCCCGCACCCGGGCCGCCGCGCCGCCACCCCGCCCCTTCGCCACACCCGCGAACGGAGACCCCGTCATGCCCAGCCCGCTCACCGCCCTGCGCCGGGCCGCCCACCAGGTGGACACCCGCACCCCCGAGACCCGCGACCGGGCCCTCGACGGCCTGCGCGCCCTCGCCCTGCTCGCCGTACCGGTCGGCCACTGGCTGCTCGGCGGCTTCACCCTCTCCTCCGACGGCGCGCTGCACAACGCCAGCCCGCTCTCCTCCCCCGCGCTCGGGTTCTTCGCACCGGCCAGCTGGATGCTCCAGATGCTCGGCGTGTTCTTCCTGGTCGGCGGCCACTCCGCGGTGCACTCGCTGGAGCGGGCCCGCGCCAAGGGCGTGGGCAACGCCCGCTGGCTGCGCGGCCGGGCCGTCCGGCTGCTCCGCCCGGTGCTCGGGGTGACGGCCGTCTGGGCGCTGCTGATCCCGGTGCTGCGGCACCTCGGCGTCCCCGCCGACACCGTCCGGACCGGGTCGACGCTGGTGGTGCAGCCCCTCTGGTACATCGGCGTCTACCTGGGCCTGACCGCGCTCACCCCGCTCTGCGTGGCCGCCGCCCGGCGGCTGGGCGGCTGGTCGGCGGGCGTCCTCCTGGCCGCCGTCGCCGTGGTCGACCTGCTCCGGTACGGGCCGTGGGCCGAGGCGGTGCCGTCCTGGGTCGGGCTGCTGAACATCCTGCCGGGCTGGCTCTTCGGCTACCAGCTCGGTGTGCTCTGGGCGCGCGGCCGGCTGGGCCGTCCGGCCGGCCGTCTGCTGCTGCTCGGCGGCGGCGCGCTGTTCGCCGCGCTGCTGCTGTTCTGGCACTACCCGGCCAGCATGGTCGGGGTGCCGGGCGCCGAGCGGACCAACTCCCACCCGCCGTCCCTGCTGGTGCTGGCACTGGCCTCGGTGCAGTGCGGCGCCGCGGTGCTGCTGCGCGAGCGGCTCGGCCGGCTGCTGACCCGGCGTCCGCTGCTCTGGCTGCCGGTGGTGGCGGTCAACCTGTCGGCGATGACGATCTTCTGCTGGCACCAGAGCGCCATGCTGGCCGTCGCGGTGCCCGGCGCGGCCGTCCTGGGCGAGGTGCCGGGGCTGACCGTGGCGCCGGACTCGCTCGGCTGGGTGGCCGTCCGGCTGGCGCTGCTGCCACTGTTCGGGGCCGCGCTGATCGGGATCGGGTGGTTCACCCGGCGGTTCGACGGACCGTGGACGGCCTTCTCCCGGCCCGTCAAGGCGGTGGCCGGAGCAGGGGCGGCGTTCTTCGCCGCGTACGCGCTGGGCGTGGTCTGAACGCCCCGGCGGTCGGAGCGAGGGCGGGGCGTGGGCCGGGGCGGTCCACGCCCCGCTCGTGTGCCCGCCACCGCGCCGGACCGGTCGTTCCACGCCGTCCGGTGCCGCCCCGCGCCGGCCCGCTCCGCCCGCAGCCGACGCGCCGTCACCCACTTGCGACACGCACACGCCGAACGCAGTGCATCCGCATGCGAACCACCACGCACTGTGATGTTCTGTGACGGTCGGCGACCATTCGTGCGCCCGCGACCGCCACGGCCGTCCCCCCGCGCCGTTCGCCCCCGATGCCCCGCTGTCCCCCTCACTCCTTACCTCCCACGTTTTCGAGGAGTTCCATGTCCCTGTCCCCGCCGCGGCCCACCGGCCGGCCGCGGACCCGCCGGCGGCTCTGCGCCGCCGTCGCCACCGCCGTGGTCTGCGCGCTGACCACCGGCACCGTCCTGACCGCCGCCGGCCCGGCCGCCGCCCTGGTCGGCACCCACGGCTCCGGCCACCACGACCCGGCCGGCGCCGACGCCCCGGCCGGTACCGCCCCGCGCATCACCGACCCCCGCGTGCAGGCCGAACTGCGGGACGACGAGGTCGCCGCGCTCGGCCAGGAGCACGCCGAGGAGCACGCCGGTGCGCGGGCGGCCATGCGCGGCGTCGGCGAGTACCCGCAGACCACCCGCACCAACCGGCTCAAGGCCCTGACGGACTCCCAGGCAACCCTCAACGCCGCCTTCGACCCGGCCGTCTTCGGCGCCTTCAAGGCGTACTTCCCGTCCCCCGACTTCGCCGCCCACATCGCCATGCTGCCGACCGGCAAGGTGCTGCTGTTCTCCTTCGAACGGATCGAGACCAACCCGGAGAAGGAACCCGCCCCCACCCAGACCATCGGCAAGGAGAACGCCGGGCGCGCCTACCTCTGGGACCCGGCCAAGGGCTCCGGCGCCGATTCGTTCACCAAGGTCACCCCGCCGGTGATCGACATGCCGGACGGCCTCGGCGAGCTGCGCCCGGCGCCGTTCTTCTGCGCCGGCCACTCCTTCCTCCCCAACGGCATGCTCGGCGTCTTCGGCGGCAACCTCGGTGGGAACGGCGGCACCGGCGCCAAGCTGTCGCTGATCTTCGACCCCTGGACCGAGACCTGGACCCGCAACCCCGACATGTCGGTCGGCCGCTGGTACCCGTCGGTGGTCACCGGCGCGGACGGCCGGCAGCTGATCATGTCCGGCCAGTCCGAGCTGGGCTGGGGCACCCCGACACCGGTGGTCGAGCGGTTCCCGGCCAAGTCCTACCCGGTGCCCTCCCTCAAGACCGACACCCCGAGGAACACCCCGGTCGACCGCTTCAAGGCCGACGCCCCGTTCAGCCTGGACTACCCGCACCTGTTCTCGCTGCGCGACGGCAACGTCTACGCCTTCGGCCGCCACCCGGACGAGCAGTGGGTCTTCGACCCGGTCAACGAGACCCGCCGCGACCTCCTCGCCCGCCCGGACGGCCGCAAGCGCGGCTACGGCTCGGCCGTCCCCCTCCCCGGCGGCCCCAACGGCCCGGAGGCCACGCTGTTCCTCGGCGGCGACCGGGACAACCCGAGCACCCTGCGCTTCTCCAACGGCAACTGGACCGCCGAGAAGTCCCGCGCCTTCGGCCGCACCCAGGACGACACCCTGCTGCTCCCCAACGGCACGCTGCTGACGGTCAACGGCGCCTACGACATCCGCGACTACGGCAACGGCCCGTACAACCCGAACGCCGACCTCAAGTACCGGCAGACGGAACTGCGCGACGCCCAGGGCAACTGGAAGCTCGGCCCGGTCCAGCGGCTGCCGCGCGGCTACCACTCCAACGCCGTGGTGCTCCCGGACGGCCGCATCATGGTGACCGGCGACGAGCTCCAGCAGCTCGCCAACGACCCGGACATCACGGACAACATGAACGGCAGCATCGAGATCTACGAGCCCGCCTACCTCCACCAGGGCAACCGCCCGTCGATCGACCGGGCCCCGACCACGGCGGTCGGCTACGACAAGAACTTCCTCGTCACCACCACCACGCCCGGACTCGTCTCCAAGGCCGTGCTGCTCTCGCCCACCACCGCGACCCACTCGGTCAACACCAGCCAGCGCCACCTCGAACTGCGGGTCACCAGCCGGGCCGGCAACCGTCTGGAGCTCCAGGCCCCGCCGGACGCCAAGGCGGCGCCGCCCGGCTGGTACATGCTCTTCCTGCTCAACGACCAGGGCGTGCCCTCCGTCGCCAAGTGGGTGCAGCTCAGCTCCTCGGCCTGACCCGACGACCTCCCACGCGCGACGAGGAGAACAACCCCCATGACCACGGCAACGGATCTGAGACTTCGCGAGAGCGACGAGATCCAGGGCGACATCGTCGCCGGCTTCAAGAAGGACAACGTCACCCTGCTGTTCCTCAAGTTCGAGGACGCCGCCCGGGCCCGCGACTGGCTGCGCCGGCTCGCCCCGCAGATCGCCACCACCCGCCAGGTCGCCGGCTTCAACGCGGCCTTCAGCGAGGCCCGCAAGTCCTCGGGCGGCGACGACCCCCGGACGCTCCGGGCCACCTGGCTGGGCCTCAGCCTGACCTACGAGGGCATGCGTCAGCTCTCCGCGACCGACCCGTTCCCGCAAGGAGCGCCGCCCGGCACCGGCCTGGAGGCGTTCAAGGAGGGCTCGGCCAAGCGGGCCGGCGCGCTCGGCGACACCGGCGACAACTCCCCGGAGAACTGGCTGTTCGGGAACGGGAAGAGCCAGCCGGTGCACGCGGTGCTGACGATCGCCTCGGACACCGAGGAGGACCTGAGGACCACCGTCGAGGCGCAGCGCGAGGCCGCCGCCACCGACCGGATCGTGATCGTGTTCCAGCAGAACGCCCAGACCCTGAAGGGCAGCCGCCGCGGCAAGGAGCACTTCGGTTTCAAGGACGGCATCAGCGAGCCCGGCGTCCGCTTCTTCGACCAGCCCGACCCGAACCGGCCCGAGGAGGTCCAGGGACACCCGGGCACCCGGATCGTCCCGGCCGGCGAGTTCGTCGTCGGCGAGCAGCCGGCCCCCGGCAGCGCCACCGAGTTCCCCGAGTGGGCCCGCAACGGCTCCTTCCAGGTGGTCCGCCGGCTGTCCCAGGACGTGCCCGGCTGGTGGGCCCAGGTCTCGGTCAAGCTGAAGGAGCTCAAGCAGGCCAAGGCCGTCCCGGAGTCCGCCACCGCCGAGTGGCTGGCCGCCCGGCTGGTCGGCCGCTGGCGCTCCGGCGCGCCGGTCTGCAAGCACCAGGACCGGGACGTCCCGAACGACCCGGCGGCCTCGTCCGACAACGACTTCGACTTCCGGGACGACCTGGAGGGCCTGGCCACCCCGCTCTTCTCCCACCTGCGCAAGACCAGCCCGCGGGCCGGCCTGCAGGCGCCCGACCCGAGCGTGCCGCCGCTCGACGCCCGGGACCTGGACGGCCGGCGGATCATCCGGCGCGGCGCGCCGTACGGGTACCCGTTCGACCCGGCCTCCGAGGGCCCGGGCGGTCCGGACGACCCGCGCGGCCTGCTCTTCGTCTGCTACCAGGCCGACATCGCCCGGCAGTTCGAGTTCATCCAGGCCGACTGGATGGACCAGCCGGACTTCCCGCCCGGCCGCCACCCGGAGCCCGGCAAGGACCCGGTGACCCAGCAGGCCGACCAGGTCGACTTCGAGAGCCGCGGCTCGGACGGCGCGGTCAGGCACACGCCCCTGAGCTTCCAGCAGTTCGTCCAGACCCAGGGCTCGGTCTACGCCTTCGCGCCGTCGATCAGCACCCTGAAGGCGCTCTGCGACGGGCGGCTCACCGGCCAGGGCCAGCAGGGCCAGAACCAGGGCAGCACCCAGGGCCAGCAGGGCCAGGGCGGCACCCAGACCCAGTACCAGCAGGGCCAGCAGGGCGGCCAGACCTCCCCGCAGTCCGGCCGGGCGTACCCGTGCGACGAGATCGTCGCCGTCCCGGACCGGTGGCGGCGCGGCGGGCAGAGCGAGTTCTGGGTCTGCCACGGCGACCGGTACCGGAAGATCTCGGTCTCCGACGGCACCGGCGCCGACCGGGTGGTCAAGGGCGACGGCCGGCTGAGCGGCCACTCCTGTCTCCAGGGCATCGCCCGGCTCGACTGCGTGCTGCCGATGCCCGACCTGCAGAACCCCGGCGGCAAGAGCTGGTACTGGGTGTTCCACAGCAGCGGCGGACGCCAGCAGTACCGGGCCGTCTCGCTCACCTGCGGCAGCACCCACGCCGGCACGCTGGAGCGGCCGGACCGCGACCTCACCTCCTGGGGCTCGCTGAAGGGCGTCGGCCAGGTCGACTGCTTCCTCCCGGTGCCCGACCAGCAGCGGGTCAGCGGGAAGAGCTGGTACTGGGTGTTCCACACCACCGGCGGGCGCCAGCAGTACCGGCTGATCTCGGTGGCCGACGGCGCCGCGCACACCGACGTGCTGGAGCGCACCGACCGCGAACTCTCCCAGTGGGGCTCGCTGAACGGCGTCGGCAAGGTGGACTGCTTCCTCCCGGTGCCCGACCAGCAGCGGGTCGGCGGCAAGAGCGAGTACTGGGTGTTCCACGGCGACACCTACCGCCGGATCTCGGTGGCCGACGGCAGCGGCCACCCGGACCGCCTGGTCGGCGGCGACCGTTCCTGCTCCGGCTGGAACTCGCTGAGCTGACCCGGGCCGCCCCTCCCGGGCTGCCGTCCCGCCCGCCCCCCGGCGCCCACCCGGCGCCGGGGGGCGGACTGTCGTACCCCTGCCCTACTCTGCGGCCATGGTGACCTTCGACGAGTTCCGGGCGATGGCCCTCGCCCTGCCGCAGGCGACGCAGCAGCCCACGTGGGAGACCGAGACCCTCCGGGTGGACTCGAAGATCTTCGCGATGGGCTCCCCGGACGGCGACTCCGTCACCGTCAAGGCCTCCCGGGAGGACCAGGCCGAGCTGCTCGCCGCCGAGCCGGAGGTCTTCTCCAGCGCCCCGTACGTCGGGCGGCACGGCTGGGTGAGCGTCCGGCTGGACCTGGTCGACCGGGACGAGCTGCGGGACCTGCTGACCGAGGCCTGGCGGCGCGCCGCGCCCAAGCGGCTGGTCCGGGAGTTCGGCGCCGGGCCGGAGTCCGGACCGGCGGAGCCGGCGCGGGCGAAGGGGAGGCCGAAGTCGACGGGCGGGGGCGACGCATAGCCTGAACGAGTGACGCCCGTCCGGTCATCTCCGGTTCATGTGATCCATCCCACAGTTTAAGGTGCACCCACTCCTCTCCCGGGCCCCTAGGCTTGCGCTGGAAGTTGGCAGTCGTACCACCCTTCGGGCCCCGCCCGCGGATCGGTGACGGGACTCTCAGGGAGTTGAGGCGATGCGCCGTCGGCGGTGGAAGCATGTCCTGATCGGTGCCTTCGCGGGCTGCGCGGTACTCGCCGACGCGGGCGCGGCGGCAGCGCAAGCCGCTGCCGCCACCGAACAGTTGGCCATCTCCACACCACCGGCCGGCAGTCTCGCCTGGGTCGAGGACCACTCCTACGGGCACGACCTGCCCGACCCGGCCACCACCACTGCGGCCACCGCGGCCGAGTTCTTCGCCGGGCTCGGCCAGGCCGAGCTGAACCGGCTGGTCGCGGCGTACCCGCTGGTGGTCGGCAACTTCGACGGCGCCCCGCTCGCCCTGCGCTACCGGGCCAACCGGGTGGCACTGGCCGCCGAGCGCGACCGTGCCCGGGCCCGCGCCGCCGACCCGGACCTCGACTCCGACCTGCACGCGCTGGCGGTCTCCCGCGCCAACGACGTCGAGAGCCTGCTCGCCCCCGAGCGGCAGATCCTCGCCTTCGACCCGCGCGGCCGCGGCCTGCTGACCGAGGTCTGGGGCGACCTCGCCTCGGCCGACCGGGTCTCGGTGATCGTCCCCGGCTCGGACGCCGACCTCGGCCACTTCGACCAGGCGGTCGAGCCGCTCCGCTCCCCCGCCGGGATGGCCCGCGCGCTGTACGCGGAGGAGCACCGGCAGTCCCCGGGCGCCCGGACCGCGGTGGTCGCGTGGACCGGTTACGTCACGCCGTCCGGCCTCGGCCCGGACGCCGTCACCTCCCGGCTCGCCGACGTCGGGGCGCCGCGACTGCGGCGACTGCTCGCCGGGCTCCGGGAGACGACCCGGCCGGAGGCCCCGCCCGCGCTGTTCTGCCACTCCTACGGATCGGTGGTCTGCGGCACCGCCGCGCCCGACATCCCCCGGGCCGCCGCCTCACCCTCCGACACCTCCGGGATCACCGACGTCGTGGTGTTCGGCTCCCCCGGCATGGGTGTGGAGAGCACCTCGGAGCTGGGCGCCGGAGTGCACGTCTGGGCCACCCGCAACGAGAGCGACTGGATCGGCAACGTGCCGTACCTGGAGTTCGGCGGGCTCGGCCACGGCGCCGACCCGACCTCGGCGGACTTCGGCTCCGAGCACGTGTCCTCGGCCCGCTCAGCCGGTCACAACGGCTACTTCACCCCCGACACCGACAGCCTGCACAACTTCGCGGCCGTCGCGCTCGGCGACTACCAGAACGTGGTCCGCCCGACGGCCGGCGCCTGACGGCGGTCGGGGTGATCGCGGCCGGCGGGACGATCGCGGCCACGGGTCCGTCAGCGCGCGTCCACGTAGAGCCGGACCGCCTCCGCGGCCGCCCTCGCCATCTCCCGGCGGGCGGCCGGCGGGGAGAGCACCTCGGCGTCCGCGCCGAAGGCGAGCAGCGCACGGACGGCCGGCAGCGACTGGAAGCCCAGCCCGAGCTCGACCCAGTCCTCCGGCGCCCCGCCGCCGGACTCGGGCGGCGGGGCGGCCAGCCGCCCGCCGTGGATCCGGACGAACATGTCCAGCCGCCCGCGCCGCACCCGCACCGCGACCTTCACCTCCTTGGGCAGCCGCTCCACCTGCTCCCGCAGCACGCCCCAGACGTCGCCCAGGCCCAGCCCAGGACGGCGGCGCGCCGGCTCCTCGGAGGTCTCGGCGTACAGCACCCGGTCGGCCCGGAACAGCCGCGGCTCGCCCTGCAGATCGGCCACCAGGTACCAGACCGCGGCCTTGCTGACCAGGCCGTACGGGTCGACGGTGTACTCCACCGGCCCGGGGGTGCCGCTGTGCCGGTAGCGCAGCCGCAACCGGCGGTCGGCGAAGACGGCGTACTGCAGCTCGCCGAGATCGGGCCCGGGCGGGGCGCCGGCCTGCAGCCAGCGCGCCGGGTCGACCAGGATGCGTTCGCTGATCCGCTCGGCGCCCGGGCGGTGCGGGGCGGGCAGTGCGGCCATCACCTTGCGCAGGGCCGAACCGAGCGCGCCGTCCAGCCCGAGATCGCTGTGCGCACCCTGGGCGGACAGCACGAACAGGGCACGCGCCTCGTCGGCGGTCAGTCCGCTGACGTCGGTGCGGTAGCCGGGCAGCAGGCTGACGCCGCCGTGCCGGCCGCGCTCGGTGTAGACGGGGACGCCGGCCGTGGAGAGCGCCTCGACGTCGCGGTAGATGGTGCGGACCGACACCTCCAGCCGTTCGGCCAGTTCGGTGGCGGGCACCCGGCCGCGGGTCTGGAGCAGCAGCAGGATCGAGAGCAGGCGGTCGGCCTTCATGGCACGAGGATCGCAGAAATCCTGACGCCGGATGTCAGGTTTTACCGGGAGATTGCCTTCGAGACGAAAAACCCTCCGTACCGATGGAGTTGATCCCGCATGGACACCACCCAGGACCCGCGCCCGCTGTACCTGCTCGCCCTCGGTCAGCTGGAGAAGCTGATCGCCGAAGCCGGCCCGGAGACGCTCGACCGGCCCACCCCGTGCACCGAGTACGACCTGCGGACCCTGCTCGGCCACGTGGTCGGCGGTATCCACCGGTTCGCCTACCTCGGTGAGGGCGGGCGGTCCGAGGACGTCGCGGCGATGACCGGCGACCTGGCCGACGACGCCTGGCCGGCCGCCCTCGACCGGGCCCGGACCCGGGCGACCGCCGCGTGGGCCGAGGACGCCCGGCTGGACCGCTCGACCGCCGCGCCGTGGGGCGAGGTCCCGGGCCGGGCCGCGGTGGGCGGCTACATCCTGGAGACCGTCACCCACAGCTGGGACATCTCCCGGGCGCTCGGCAGCACCGTCCCGCTGGACGAGCGGCTGGCCGAGACCGCCCTGGCGATCGCCGAGGCCGTACTGCCGACCGGCCCGCGCGAGGGCGCCCCGTTCGGCCCGGACCTCCCCGCCCCGGCCGACGCCGATCCGTACACCCGCCTCGCGGCCTTCCTCGGCCGCGAGGTCTGAGCCGCCACCCGCCCCGGCACCCGTGCCAGCGCAGCTGAACCGGCGTACCCCGGGCCGACGGGCCCGGCCGACCGCCGGCCCCGGGCTACCGAACCGGGCCGCTCCCGGCGATCCGCCCGGCGTACAGGTCGATCTTGTGGTCGAGCACGGCCAGGGTCGCGTGCAGGTCCGCGACCTGCTGCCGCACCTCCTCCCGGTGGGCGAGCAGCAGGTCGCGCCGGTCCTCCAGGGTCCGGTCGCCCTCGCGGGCCAGCTCCACGTACCGCAGCATGTCGGCCACCGTCATGCCGGTCAGCCGCAGCCGGCCCAGGAAGGCCAGCCGGTGCAGGTCGGCGTCGTTGTAGCGGCGCTGCCCGGAGGCGGACCGGTCCACCGGGTCCAGCAGGCCGATCCGCTCGTACCAGCGCAGGGTGTGGGCGGTCAGCCCGCTGGCCGCCGCCACCTCGCCGATGGTGTGCCGGGGCGTACGGTCCGGCTCCCCGACCGGCGTGCGGAAGACGTCGGAGCAGGTGCGCGGATCGAGGTCGATCGGTGCGGGCACGGCCATGGTGGAACCCCCGGTGGCGGACGGTGCCGTCGGCGCCGACGGCCTGGACTGCACTCCGGCCAAGCCTGCCATCCCGGCGGCCCGGGCCTCCCCGTTAGAGTCGGGCCCATGGAGAGCTTGCGGAAGATCGAGGACTGGCCGGTGCCGAACGCGGCGGCGGCCGTGGTGCGGGGCGAGGACGGCGCGGTACTGGGCACGTACGGGCCGCAGGACCACCTGTTCCCGCTGGCGTCGGTGACCAAGCTGCTCACCTCGTACGCCGTGCTGGTCGCCGTCGAGGAGGGCGTCTTCGAGCTGGACGACCCGGCCGGGCCGGAGGGCTCGACCGTGCGTCACCTGCTGGCCCACACCTCGGGCCTGGCCTTCGACGAGCACAAGGTGATGGCCGAGCCCGGCAACCGCCGGCTCTACTCCAACGCCGGCTTCGACGTCCTGGCGCAGGCCCTCCAGCAGGCCGCCGGCATCGACTTCGGCCGGTACGCCGCGGAGGCCCTCTTCGAGCCGCTCGGCATGCGCTCGACGCTGATCAACACCGCCCACCGGGCGCCGGCCGGCGCCGGCGGGCTCTCCACCGCCGCCGACCTGGCCCTGTTCGCCGCCGAGCTCCAGTCGCCCAAGCTGCTGGACCCGTCCACGCTGGCCGCCGCCACCCGTGAGGTCGCCTTCCCGGGGACCAGCGGCGTGCTGCCCGGCTTCGGGCACCGGCGTCCGAACGACTGGGGCCTGGGCTTCGAGATCCGCGACGGCAAGGCCCCGCACTGGACCGGCACCGCCAACTCCCCGGCCACTTTCGGCCACTTCGGGCAGTCCGGCACCTTCCTCTGGGTCGACCCGGAGGCCGGCGTCTCCTGCCTCGCGCTCACCGACCGGGACTTCGGGCCGTGGGCCGCCGAGGTCTGGCCGGTGCTCAGCGACGCGGTGCTCGCCGAGCTCTAGGACCCGGACGGCCCCGGACGGGCCGGGCGGAGCCGCCCGCGCCCGCCCGCGCCCGCCCCTCAGCCGTACGAGACCGGCGAGTGCATCTCCCAGAGGAGCAGTTCGGCGCCGCTCTCGCCGGCCGTCGGCGCGGCGAAGGCGTCCCCGGTGATCCGCACGCTGTCGCCCGGCACCATCGAGCGGCCGCCGCCCTGCGGCCCGGGCACCGTGCGGTAGCCGAGCGAACCGGTCGTCAGGTGGGCGTACCGCCAGGCGGCGGCCGGGAGCTCGGGCAGCGGCTGCCACGGCCCTGCCGTCACCAGCCAGAGCGCGGCGTCGCCGCGCCGCAGCCGCAGCGCGTCCGTCCCGGCGTCCCGCGCCAGCCCGGAGGCGAGCAGCGTCAACCCGCCGGTGTCCGGTTCCACCCGGCGCAGCCCGTACGCCGGGGGCGCGTCGAAGGTGTCCGGCTGCAGCCACATCTGCACGAAGCGGACCGGGCCCCCGGCGCCGCCGACGTTCCGCTCGGTGTGGGTGACCCCGGAGCCCGCGCTCAGGTGCTGGACCATGCCGGGGCGGACCACGCCGCCGTGCCCCTCGGAGTCCCGGTGGGCCAGCGCACCCTCCAGCACCCAGGTGAGGATCTCGGTGTCCCGGTGCTTGTGCTCGTCGTACCCGGCACCGGGGGAGAGAAGTTCCTCGTTGCAGGCGAGCAGCGCGCCGAAGTGGGTGTTCCTCGGGTCGTAGTGCCCGGAGAACGAGAAGGCGTGCCTGGTCTCGACGCCCTCGGCGGGGGTGGAGACGTAGCGTTCGGCGGTCCGGCGCAGATCGGCGCGCGGACGGGCGGGAGCGTCGGTCACGGCCCCACCGTAGCGTGGTCCGGGGCGCGTTCCCGGGCGCTCCGGACGGGGTGCCGGCGCCGGTCGGCCCGCGACTGTGACGGTTGCCACCGTGCCGCTCCGCCGGGGGGCGTGCACAAGCAGTCACTCCGGTGAGGCAGTCTTGTCCTTGTGCCAGCCGCCTCCGCGAACTCCAAGAGCGATCCGACCGCCAAGCCCGACAAGAGCGGGAAGGCCCCGACGACCGGCGCCGGGAGGGACCGGCCCGGCCGGGCGGCCCCGCGCCTGACCGCGCAGGAGCGCCGGCTCGCCGCCGAACGTGCGGAGCGCCGCGTCGCGACCCTCAAGCGGCTGGAGAAGTCCTCGGGCAAGCTCGCCTCCGCCGCCATCGCGCGGATGGACGACCAGCTCGGCTGGTACCGGCGGATGCCGCCGGAGCACCGCTCCTGGATCGGCCTGGTCGCCCAGGCCGGCATCGCCGCCTTCACCGAGTGGTACCGCAAGCCGGAGGCCCCACAGGCGATCTCCACCGACGTCTTCGGCACCGCGCCGCGCGAGCTGACCAGGGCGATCACCCTGCGCCAGACGGTCGAGCTGATCCGCACCACGATCGAGGTGATGGAGGAGGCCATCGAGGAGGTCGCCTCCCCCGGCGACGAGGCGGACATGCGCGAGTCGGTTCTGGTCTACGCCCGGGAGATCGCCTTCGCGACCGCCCAGGTGTACGCCCAGGCCGCCGAGGCCCGGGGTGCCTGGGACGCCCGGCTGGAGGCGTTGGTGGTCAACTCGCTGCTCTCCGGGGACGCCGACGAGGGTGTGCTCTCGCGCGCCGCCGCGCTCGGCTGGGGCCAGCCGAGCCAGGTCCGGGTGGTGATGGGCTCGGCTCCGGACGGTGACAGCGAACTCGTGGTCGAGGCGATCCGCCGGGCCGCGCGCTACGCCAAGCTGCACGTGCTGACCGGGGTGCTGGGCAAGCGCCTGGTGGTGGTGGTCGGTGGCGACAAGGAGCCGGTGCACGCGGCCCGGGCGCTGATCGGCCAGTTCGCGGCCGGCCCGGTGGTGGTCGGCCCGACCGTGCCGGACCTGCTGTCGGCGACCCGCTCGGCCCACGCCGCCGCGGCCGGCCTGCGGGCCTGCCCGGCCTGGCCGGACGCACCGCGCCCGGTCCTGGCCGACGACCTGCTGCCGGAGCGGGCGCTGGCCGGCGACCAGGCGGCCCGCCAGCAGCTGGTGGAGGAGATCTACACACCGCTCGACGAAGCCGGGTCGGCACTCCTGGAGACCTTGAGTGTCTACCTGGAGCAGGCGTCCTCGCTGGAGGGCGCCGCCCGGATGCTCTTCGTCCACCCGAACACGGTGCGCTACCGGCTTCGACGTGTGACCGACGTCACGGGCTACGCTCCATCAGACGTTCGTTCGGCCTTCACCCTGCGTATCGCACTGGCGCTGGGGCGGCTCACGGCCTCGGGAGAGTCCGGCTGAGCCCGATGTAGGGACCTTACAATCCGGGATGCTTTTCTTCGTTACCGTCGCCTACCCGCCCCCGGGCGCTCGGCGAGAGAGGGTTGAACCGTGCTCGTAATCGTCGCCCCTGGACAGGGTGCCCAGACCCCCGGTTTCCTCAGCCCCTGGCTGGAGCTCGACGGTGTCGCCGACCGCCTCCGCGGCTGGTCGGAGGTCGCCGGGCTCGACCTGGTGCACGCCGGGACCGAGGCGTCCGCCGAGGAGATCAAGGACACCGCCGTCGCCCAGCCACTGCTGGTGGCCGCCGGCCTGGTGACCGCAGGCGTGCTGTTCCCGGACGGGGACACCGCCACCGCACAGGTCGGCGCGGTGGCCGGCCACAGCGTCGGTGAGATCACCGCCGCCGCCTTCGCCGGCGCGCTGACCCCCCACGACGCACTGACCTTCGTACGCGAACGCAGCCTCGCCATGGCCGAGGCCGCCGCGGCCGTCGAGACCGGGATGGCCGCCCTGCTGGGCGGTGACCCGGAGGTCGTCGCGGCCAAGCTGGCCGAACACGGCCTGACCGCGGCCAACAACAACGGCGGCGGCCAGATCGTCGCGGCCGGCACGCTGCCCCAGCTGGACGCCCTCCGGGCGGACCCGCCGGCCGGAGCGCGACTGGTCGCCCTCAAGGTGGCGGGCGCGTTCCACACCACGCACATGGCGCCGGGTGTCGAGCGGCTGGCCAAGCTGGCGCCGACCCTGCCGGTCGCCGACCCGGGGATCACGTACGTGTCCAACCAGGACGGCGAGGTCGTCGCGGCCGGCGACGAGCTGCTGCGCCGCCTGGTGTCGCAGGTCTCCAACCCGGTCCGCTGGGACCTCTGCATGGAGACCCTGCAGCAACTGGGCGCGACCGCCGTCATCGAGCTCGCCCCGGCGGGCACCCTCACCGGACTGGTCAAGCGCAACCTCAAGGGTGTGGCGTCGCTTGCCCTCAAGACCCCCGCCGACCTGGAGAAGGCCCACGCGCTCATCGCCGAGCACGCCGGCCCGGGCCGGGAGCACAGCGGTCAGGAGCAGGAGCAGCAGGCATGAGCAACACCCCCCAGATCCGTCCGACCACCGGTGCGCAGTACTCGCGCATCCACGGGGTCGGCGGCTACCGCCCGGTCCGGGTGATTCCCAACGCCGAGGTGCTGACCTGGATCGACTCCTCCGACGAGTGGATCCGCACCCGTAGCGGGATCGCCGAGCGCCGTTGGGCCGGCCCGGAGGAGAGCGTCGCCGAGATGTCGGTGCAGGCCGCCGGCAAGGCCATCGCCCAGGCCGGGATCTCCCCCGACCGGATCGGCGCCGTGGTCGTCGCGACCGTCTCGCACCTCAAGCAGACCCCGGCCGTCGCGACCGAGATCGCCGAGCGGCTCGGGTGCGGCACCGCCCCGGCCTTCGACATCTCGGCGGCCTGCGCCGGCTTCGGCTACGGTCTCGGCCTGGCGGACGGCATGGTCCGCGGCGGCAGCGCCGAGTACGTGCTGGTGATCGGCGTGGAGCGGCTCAGCGACCTGACCGACCAGTCGGACCGCTCGACCGCCTTCATCTTCGGTGACGGCGCCGGCGCCGCGGTCGTCGGCCCGTCCGACACGCCCGGCATCGGCAAGGTCATCTGGGGCTCCGACGGCTCGCAGAAGGACGTCATCTCGCAGACCCAGGCCTGGGACACCGCCTTCGCCAAGGAGGGGGCCGTCAACGGCGCGGGCGAGGAGATCAAGTGGCCGGCCCTCCGGATGGAGGGTCAGTCGGTCTTCCGCTGGGCGGTCTGGGAGATGGCCAAGGTGGCCCAGCAGGCGCTGGACGCCGCCGGGATCACCGCCGACCAGCTCGGCGCCTTCATCCCGCACCAGGCCAACATGCGTATCACCGACACCATGATCAAGACCCTGAAGCTCCCGGAGTCCGTGCCGGTCGCCCGCGACATCGCGGAGACCGGCAACACCTCCGCGGCCTCCATCCCCCTGGCGATGGAACGCATGCTGGAGAGCGGCGAGGCCCGTAGCGGCGACCTCGCACTGATCATCGGGTTCGGGGCGGGTCTCGTCTACGCCGCGGCAGTCGTTACGCTCCCCTAGGCGTTTTCGCCCGAACCATCCGCAAACCTGCGTCCGTCCGCCGGGCGGCCGCATTCAACACCGAAGAGGAGCAGCCAGTATGGCTACCAAGGACGAGGTCCTGGAAGGTCTCGCCGAGATCGTCAACGAGATCGCCGGCATCCCGACCGAGGACGTCGAGCTCGACAAGTCCTTCACCGATGACCTGGACGTCGACTCGCTGTCCATGGTCGAGGTCGTCGTGGCCGCCGAAGAGCGCTTCGACGTCAAGATCCCGGACGACGAGGTCAAGAACCTGAAGACCGTCGGCGACGCGGTGAACTACATCCTCACCAACGCCTGAGCGGTCGACTCGTTCGACGCCTGACATCGGCCGGCTCCCTCCGAGTCGGCCGACCCGCCGGCCGGGACGCCCCACCGGGGCGCCCGGCCGGGCTCACCTTCGGCCGCCGCCGACCGCCCCCCGCACGATGTGAGAGAAGAAGATCCAGTGACTGAAAACCGTACCGTGGTCGTCACGGGTATCGGCGCCTTCACGCCGCTGGGCGGCGACGCCGCCACCACGTGGGAGAACCTGGTCGCCGGGCGCTCCGGAGTGGCTGCCCTGACCGAGGAGTGGGCCGCCGACCTGCCCGTCCGGATCGCGGCGCGCACCGCCGTCGAGCCCGGTGAGATCCTCCCCCGCCCGCTGGCCCGCAAGCTGGACCGATCGGCGCAGTTCGCCCTGATCGCCGCCCGCGAGGCCTGGGCCGACGCCGGCTACGAGACCCCGGCCACCGACGAGTCGTCCAAGCTCGCCCCCGAGCGCCTGGGCGCGGTCATCGCCTCCGGCATCGGCGGCGTGACCACCCTCCTCGACCAGTACGACGTGCTGAAGGAGAAGGGCTCCCGCAAGGTCTCCCCGCACACCGTCCCGATGCTGATGCCCAACTCCCCGGCGGCCAACGTCGGCCTGGAGGTCGGCGCCCGCGCGGGTGTGCACACCCCCGTCTCCGCCTGCGCCTCCGGCGCCGAGGCGATCGGCTACGCGATCGAGATGATCCGCACCGGCCGCGCCGACGTCGTGGTGGCCGGCGGCACCGAGGCGGCGATCCACCCGCTGCCGATCGCCGCGTTCGCCAACATGATGGCGATGTCCAAGAGCAACGACGACCCCCAGCGCGCCTCGCGCCCGTACGACAAGGGCCGGGACGGCTTCGTGCTGGGCGAGGGCGCCGGCGTGGTCGTGCTGGAGTCGGTCGAGCACGCCGAGGCCCGCGGCGCCCGGATCTACTGCGAGGCGGTCGGCCAGGGCCTGTCCTCGGACGCCCACCACATCGCGCAGCCCGAGCCGACCGGCGCCGGGGTGGCCCGCGCGCTGGCCGACCTGTTCGAGCGCAACGACCTGGACAAGGCCGAGATCGTGCACGTCAACGCGCACGCCACCTCGACCCCGCAGGGTGACACCGCCGAGCTCAAGGCGCTCCGCAAGGAGCTGGGCGAGGACCTGAACCACATCGCCGTCTCGGCCACCAAGTCGATGACCGGTCACCTGCTGGGCGGCGCCGGCGGCATCGAGACCGTCGCCACCGTGCTGGCCCTGCACCACCGGCTCGCCCCGCCGACCATCAACGTCGACGAGCTGGACGACGACGTGGACGCGGACATCGTCCGCGACGAGCCCCGCAAGCTGCCCGAGGGCCGGATCGCCGCGCTGAACAACTCGTTCGGCTTCGGCGGCCACAACGTGGTGCTGGCCTTCCGCACCCGCTGACGCCCGGCACGTCGAAGGGGCCGGCACCCACCCGGTGGGTGCCGGCCCCTTCGGCACGACCGGTCGGCGTCCTCGGACGCCGGTTCGGCGACGGCGGCTCAGACCACCTGGTGCAGCCAGCGCACCGGGGCCCCCTCGCCGGCGTACCGGAAGGGTTCCAGCTCGTCGTCCCAGGGTTTGCCGAGCAGCATCGCGATCTCGGACTCCAGGTCCGCCCCCTCGCTGCGGGCTCGCAGCAGGACGGCGCGGAGCCGGTCCTCGGGGATCAGGATGTCCCCGTGGATGCCCGTGACGGCATGGAAGATGCCGAGCGAGGGCGTGCTGCTGTACCGCTCGCCCTCCGCCGTGGCGCAGGGCTCGCTGGTGACCTCGTACCGCATCAGCTGCCAGCCGCGCAGTGCGGAGGCGAGCTTCGAGGCCGTACCGGGCTCCCCCTGCCAGGAGAGCTCGGCGCGCCAGTGTCCGGGCGAGGCCGGCTGGCGGATCCAGTCCAGGTTCACCCGCACACCGAGCACCCCCGCGACGGCCCACTCGACGTGCGGGCACAGCGCGCGGGGCGCGGAGTGGACGTACAGGACTCCACGTGTCGTCACCGGGACCTCCAGGCTGTGGACGAGGGTCGCCTTCCCCAGCTGCCTCGCGTTCGTGCCTGCGGTTGATCCACAGTTACCCACGTTAGCCGACATTAAGCCACTAAATTGAGCAAAACGGACAGGCTTTCGCTCAATGCTAGTCGAATCCTCAACGAGGTCCACCCCTCGGTCGGATCTCTCCCCCGAACGGCCCCATCGCCAGGCGGGAACACCGTACCGCGCCGCCCCGCACCATGGATGACGCACTTTCGGATCAGGCCGGAATGCGGTAGTGCGGCCGGATCCCCTCCGCCGGGTACGCAAACCGCCCCGCGCGCCCGGCCGGGGTTCCGGCGGGCGACGGGGCGGTGCGGGGGCGGCGGGGTGCAGCCCCGGGCCGCGGCAGACGCGGCGTCAGGCGTCCAGCCGGACCACCATCTTGCCGGTGTTGGCGCCGCGCAGCAGGTCCAGGAACGCCTCGGCGGTGTGCTCGAAGCCGTCGACCACGGTCTCCTCGTGGCGCAGGCTCCCGTCCTTCAGCCAGCCGGCGACCTCGGCGACGAACTGCGGCTGCAGTGCCGCGTGGTCGCCCACCAGCATGCCCTCCAGGCGCAGCCGCTTGCCGATCACCAGCGCCAGGTTGCGCGGGGCGGCCGGGGCGGTGGTCTCGTTGTACTGGGCGATGGCGCCGCAGAGGACGGCCCGGCCGTGTGCGCCGAGCGCGCCGATCGCGGCCTCCAGGTGGTCACCGCCGACGTTGTCGAAGTAGAGGTCGATGCCGTCCGGGGCCGCCAGCGCGAGCTGCTCGCGGACCGGGGCGTCCTTGTAGTTGAAGGCGGCGTCGAAGCCGTACTCGTCGACCAGCTTGGTGACCTTCTCCGCCGAGCCGGCCGAGCCGACCACGAGCGAGGCGCCCTTGAGCCGGGCGATCTGGCCGACCATCGAGCCGACGGCGCCGGCCGCGCCGGAGACGAAGACCCGGTCGCCCTCCTTGAGGCCGCCGACCGCCAGCAGGCCCGCGTACGCGGTGAGGCCGGTCATGCCGAGGGTGCCGAGGTAGGCGGAGAGCGGCGCCGCGGCCGGGTCCACCTTGACCGCGCGCTGCGCGGGCAGGGTCGCGTACTCGCGCCAGCCGAGTCCGTGCAGCACGGCGTCGCCCGGGGCGAAGCCCTCCGCCTCGGAGGCGACCACGTAGCCGACGGCGCCACCGTCCATCGCCTCGCCCAGCCGGAACGGCGGGACGTAGGACTTGACGTCGTTCATCCGGCCCCGCATGTAGGGGTCGACCGACAGGAAGGCGTTGCGGACCAGGATCTCGCCCGGGCCCGGGCGCCGGACGGGCGCCTCGACCAGTGCGAAGTCGGTCGGGACCGGCCAGCCCTGGGGGCGGGCGGCGAGGTGCCATTCGCGGGCGGTGGCGGGCGCTTCCTGCTCGGCGGCCATCGAAATACTCCCTACATGAAAGGTTGAGTCAGTGAAGTAACAATGGACATGAAAGGTTCATGTTGTCAACTTTTCAGGTAGACTACGGGCATGGATACCAAGCCGACCCGGGTCGCCACGCCGCAGCCCGACGAGATCACCCGTGAGGTCGTCGACCTGATGGCCAATCTGGTCGCGCTCTTCCACCGCGAGTACGAGGAGGCCGCCGCCGCCCGCTCCCTCACCGGAGCGCAGGCCAAGGTCCTCGCGCTGCTGCGGCGCGGGCCGATGCCGATGCGCCAGATCGCCCAGACGCTCAGCTGCGAGCCGTCCAACATCACCGGCATCGTCGACCGGCTGGAGTCGCGCGGCTTCGTGACCAGGCAGGCCGACCTGCAGGACCGCCGGGTCAAGCTGGTCGCCGCCACCGACACCGGCGCCACCGCCTCCGAGGAGCTCCGCGAGTCGCTCAACTTCGCCCGCGAGCCGCTGGCGGCGCTCGCACCCGAGGAGCGGACCCAGCTGCGCGACCTGCTCAGCCGCATGCTCACGGGCGCCGCCGGCCCCGGTGCGTGAGGAGCATCACAGGCCAGGTGGCCGGTCCGGCTGAATTGGCGGCCGATCGGAGGTAACCGAACACTCCCCCGAAACGTCTAACTCTCGAAGACCAGACACGGCCCGTCCGGCGGACCGTGCGGGTGGGAACCGAGAACGGACAACAGGGGGACGGGGCGGATGAGCAGCAGCACGCGCCGGCGGCGCATCATACGGACGGCGATAGGACTCGCGGCCGTGCTGGTGCTGTCCGTGGCGGGCGCAGGCGCCTGGTTCTACCACCGGCTCGACACCAACATCACCACGTTCGACCCGGGCGGCGTCGCCACCGAGCGCCCGCCCGCACCCGTCCCCGCCACCCCGGGCGCCTCCGTCCCGGTCAACGTCCTGCTCCTCGGCTCGGACACCCGCAACGACGGCAACGCCGACCTCGGGGGCGGCGACGAGGGCGTCGGCCACTCCGACACCACGATCCTGCTGCACATCTACGCCGACCGGAAGCACGCCGTCGGGGTCTCCATACCCCGCGACGCCCTGGTGACCATCCCGTCCTGCCGGAAGCCCGACGGCAGCTGGACGACCGCGCGGACCAACCAGATGTTCAACGAGTCGTTCACCGTCGGCGCGTCCCCCAAGGGGAACCCGGCCTGCACGCAGAACACCGTCGAGGCCATGACCGGCCTGCGGATCGACCACACCATCGTGGTCGACTTCAAGGGCGTCGCCGCGATGACCGAGGCGATCAACGGCGTCGACGTCTGCATCCCCAACGACGTCAACTCGCACGACATCAAGCTCAGGAAGGGCATGCAGAAGATCTCCGGCCAGCCGGCCGTGGACTACCTGCGGGCCCGCTACGGCTTCGGCGACAACTCCGACATCGGGCGGATGAAGCGCCAGCAGGCCTTCCTCTCCTCGATGATCCGCAAGATCCAGGGCCTCGGCTTCTCCCTCCCCACCCTGCTCCCGCTGGCCGACGCGGCCACCCGCTCGCTCACCGTGGACGAGGGCCTGGGCACCGCGATGAAGCTGGTGGACTTCGCCCAGTCGCTGCAGCAGATCAAGCTCGCCGACATCACCTTCGTCACCGCCCCCTGGCGGTTCTCCACCGCGAAGCCGGGCCGGATCGACCTCGTCCACCCCGACGTGGACACCCTCTGGCAGCTGCTGCGGGAGGGCCGCACCCTGGACGGGCAGAGCACCGGCCAGGTCGCCGACACCTCGACCGCCGTGCCGTCCGACGCGTCGTCCCCCTCGGCCGCCGCGCCGACCGTCGCCCCCACACCCCTGACGCCCGAGCAGGCGGCCGTGCCGATCACCGTGATCAACGGCGTCGGCACCTCCGGGCTGGCCGGCCGGGGCTCCGAGACGATCCTCGGCAAGGGGTTCCGGAACGTCGCCCTCGGCGCCACCCAGGGCGGCCGGCTGCACACCGAGATCTCCTACGACCCGCCGTTCAAGGCCGCCGCCGAGCAGGTCGCCCAGCTCTTCCCGCAGGCCCGGCTGGTCGAGGAGCCCGGCTCCGAGGGGATCACCGTGATCCTCGGCCGCGACTACCGCCCGGCCGCCGGCCCGGCCGGCACCGCCCCGGGCGTTCCCGGAGTCCCGGGTGTCCCCGGCGGCGCGGCGGCGACCCCCTCCGCCCCGCTGCCGACCGGCGTCCCCACCGGCATAGCCGAGAACAGCCGCACCGCCGACATCGACCCCTGCTTCGACCTGACCTTCGGCTGAGCCGGACGAGCTCTAGGGTCCCTCCACCGGGTCGGGCAGCCCGGTGACCACGGCGGTCAGCCTGGTCCCGGGCGGGAAGGCACCGGCCGCCGCCAGGCCGTACAGGGCGGACAGCAGTTTGGCCACGTAGCGCCGCTCCAGGGCGACGCCGTGCCGCCGCTCGAAGCCGGCCGCGAACTCCTCCAGCGCGGCCGGCACCCGCCCGTACCCGCCCCCGTGGTGGTCGTGGTCGATCCGCCAGTCGGCGAACTCCCGCCCGTACGCCTCCCGGTGGAGCCGGGTCACCTCGTCCTCCAGGTAGCCGGCCCCGCCGCGCAGCACGGCCACGCCCAGCGCCCGAGCGCCCGGGGGCAGCCCGGCCGCGATCCCGGCCAGCGTGCCGCCGGTCCCGACCGGGCAGCAGACCACGTCCCGCTCCCCGAGGTCCGTCAGCTCCGCCGCGACCGCCGCCGCACCGCGGGCCGCCAGGGCGTTCGACCCGCCCTCGGGCAGCACCAGGCACGGCCCGAAGCGCCGTTGCAGGCCGGCCGCCACCACCGGGTCCGTCCCGCAGCGCCCGGCCGCCTCCCGGTACTCGGCCCGGGGCAGGAACACCAGCTCCATCCCGGCCGCCTCCGCGGCCCGCAGCGACCAGTTCCGCGGCGCGCGCGCCAGCTCCTCGCCCCGGACCAGCCCGACGCTCTCCAGTCCGAGCGCGCCGGCGGCCACCGCGGTCGCCCGCAGGTGCGTCGAGTAGGCACCGCCGAAGGTCAGCAGCCGGGTCTCGCCCCGCTCGGCCGCGGCCTCCAGGTTCGGCGTCAGCTTCCGCCACTTGTTCCCCGGCACCAGCGGATGCGCCAGGTCGTCCCGCTTGAGCCGAAGCTCCACGCCGACCCGCGCCAGCGCCTCGTCGGGACAATTCACGAGGGGTGTCGGCAGCTGTGCGGGTGCGAGCATCCGGTCAGGATACGAGGCCCTCCCGACCCCGCCTGGCAGGCCCATATCAAGGGGAGGTCAAAGGCGGAAAACAGCCCGTCCCCCGGGCACCCCCCGTGTGCTGCGCACACCCACCCATGATTCACACTAGTAGCGGTCGGGATATTCATACTGACCGCTCGATATTCTCAAGTTATCAGCATAATTGTGGGGGAAGCATGTCGATCGCGACACCCGTCAGATCCGCGGACATCCCGGAAAAGACGGGACAGGAAGCTGCCGGGCGGAGGCAGCTTCCCGTACTTCCGGGTGCCCCCCAGCTTCGCCTCGTCGCGGCGCTGGTGCTCCTTCCTCCGCTGTTCCACCTGGTCTCGGCCGACCTGCTGACCTTCGCGCTCGTCTGGTTCGCCGCCGCGTCGCTGATCCGCTCGCAGAGCACCGCCCTCGACCGGCTGATGATCTCCGGCGGCCTGCTGATCGGCTGGGCCTGCGCGCTCAGCCTGCTGACCAGTTACTGGCCCTGGGGCCTCCACCCGGTGGCCCTGGCCGAGGCCACCGCGATACCCCTGGCCGCCGTCGTGCTCGTGCAGGGCCCCCGGCCGGCCCGCCGGCGCGCCCCGCTCCGCGCCCTGCTCCGCCGACTGGTCCCCACCCGGGACTTCCCGCTGCTGCTCACCGTCGCCGCCGCGGGCGCGTTCCTGCTGTACCCGATCCTCCGCCGGGACGCCATCGACCGCCTGGCCACCATCATCACGGCGGAGGACCTCGCCCGGCACGCCGCGCTCTACGACACCATCCTCCGCCTGGGCGGCCTCACCTCCCTGCACCAGACCGAGGCCGCCGAGACCGTGACACTGGGCCTCGGCACCTACCCGCAGGGCAGCCACCTGACGATGGCGGTGCTCACCAGCTTCCTCCACGGCGGCACCGCCCGGGGCTCGGGGCTCGCCCAGATCTCGCTCTTCGTCGCCCTGTTCGCCGTCGTCACCGCCGGTCTCACCGCCGCCCTCCTCTGGGCCGTGCAGCGGGCCGCCGGCCCGGCGCTGCGCGGCTGGCGGGGCCTGGCCCTCGCCGTACCGATGGCCGTCTACCTGGTCGTCGCCGAGCTGCCCCGGATGCACGGCCGCGGCTTCCTGAGCGAGATCTTCGCCCTCGGGCTGCTCGCCCTGCTGGTCGCCCTGGCGATCCGGCCGCTCAGCCGGACCCGGGAACAGGTCGTGGCGCTCGGCGCCCTGGCGGTCGGCGTCTCCTTCGGCCACTACCTGCTGCTGCCGGTGGCCGCCACCACGGTGCTCGCCTGGGCCCTCGTGCACTGGCGCGGCTGGCGCCGCCACTGGCCCACCGTGCTGGCCACCTCCCTGGCGGCCGGCGCCCTCGTGCTGTTCCCCCCGTTCGTCAACGCCAAGTCGGCCGGTTCGGCGGACGTGCTCACCCTGCCGGGCGGCATCGGCCCGGTCGGCCGGCACCTGCTCCTGCCCGTCGTCGTGGCCGCCTTCGCGGCGCTGCTGACCCGGCGTTCGCTCGCCAACAAGCCCCGCCGGGTCGCCCTGATCACCCTCGCCTCGGTCTCGGCGCTCTGCTTCGGCGTGATGGAGTACCAGCTGATCACGGTCGGCTCGACCTCCTACTTCTACGAGAAGATGATCCACCAGCTGCTGGTGATCGGGGTGATCTGCTTCGGCGCCGCCCTGCTGCCGATGCTCGGCCGCCGGGTGATCGCCGGCCGGAGCGACCCGGCGGCGCCGGGTGCGCACCGGGCCCCCTCGGCCCGGTTCCGCCGCGGGCTGGCCGTGCTGACGGCCACGGGCTGCCTGGGCTTCACCGTCCTCAGCAACGCCAACCCCGAGGTCGGCCTGCAGGGCTGGCAGGGCAGCCCCGGACGGGCGCTGCTGCGCGGCGAGGGCTCCCGCCCCGGGATCGCCGAACGGGTCGCCGTGATCGCCGCCCACCACCCCCAGGACGGCCGGGTCGCGGTCTCGCTCGCCGGTACCCGCGCCTGGAACGAGCCGATCGAGGACTGGGGCTCGGCCGAGGACAACATCTGGCTCAGTGTGATGAACCGGAACCAGGGCCGCGCCTGGGAGCCCTGGGCCTGGTCGCTCACCCGCCGCAGTGCCGAGGAGATCGTGAAGTTCACCGAGGCGTCCGCCGCTCCCCTGCGGTTCTACGTCGACGACACCTCGCCGCTGGTCGCCGACCTCAAGGCGCTGTCGGCCGGCGGCAAGCACCCGGCCCTGGCGTTGTCCGTCCTCAAGCGTGACGGGCACGGCGCCCTGACCGTCCAGCCGGTCAAGCTCGGCTGAGCCGCGCGGACACCGCACCGAAGGCCGTGGGGCCGCCACCGGACACCGGATGCTGTTGGTTAATTCGCCCCGCTGGGTTTCGACTCGGCGGGGCGAAGCCGTGCGAAATGGCTGGTGCGGGTGCGGGCGCGGGGTGTTTCGGTGAGGTGGGCATCGATGCGGGCGAGGTTGATGGCGGCGCCGGTGAGTTGGTGCTGGAGGCTGGTCTTCGCGAGGCCCTGGTAGCGGGATCTACGCAGGCCGCAACGCTGGACACCTTGGGAGATGGTGCCCTCGATCCCGGCGCGGATCTTGTAACGGTCCTTCCAGGCGTCGGTGTGCTGTTCGGCGCGGGCGGCCTGGCGGGCGGCATACTCGTCGCGGGGCTGGAGGGTGAGCTCGCGGCGTTGAGCTTTCGGGGAGCTGGTGCAAGCGCGCAGGTCAGGGCAGGTGCGGCAGTCAGCGGGATTGAACCGGACCCGGATGACAGGCAGTCCGGTCTGCGAGCGGCGGGGATGCCACTGGGTGCTGGTGATCCCGTTCGGGCAGGTGGCCTGCCGATGGTCCCAGTCGAGGGTGAACGCGTCCCGCCGGAACAGAACGTTCTTTTGAAGACTGGTGTCGGTGGCCATGGGCCCGTGCAGCGCGACGCCGTGGTCACGGTCGGCCGCGAGTACCTGTGCGGCGTTGGGATAGCCGGCATCGACCCAATGCTCACCGGGTAGGCAGTCCCGCGCGGCGAGGGAAGCGTGAATCGCCCCGGCCATCACGCTGTCCGCAACGGTGGCATCGGTCGTGGCCACGTTCGTGATCAGGTTCGGGGCATCCGGCTCGCAGGTCTCGGTGAGATGGGCCTTGTATCCGTCCCACAGGATGTCGCGTTTCTTGCTGCCCCTGGCCTCGGGGTCATAGGGCGTGACCAGGCGCGTCGCGCCCGGCGGGCGGTCTTTTGGGTCCCGTCGCCTCACCTCGTCCCCGTCCTGACGGAAGTGCTGGACCCACATCCGTCGCAGGATCTCCACCTGCTCCAGCTCCCGCAGTCCGGCCGGTGCCTGGGGCGAGAAGACGGCCTCAAGCAGTCGCGTCCCGTCCGTGCCGATCCGTCGGCCGATCTCCTCCCGTTTGGTGGGGGCCTTGGGGAACCGGGAGTCCTCGGCCCGGGTGGCGTAGTGCCGGAACCAGTCCGGCTCGGCGATCTCCACCAGCCAGTCGGGGGCAGCCTGCGCGAGCGTGTTCAGTGCCGAGCGGAGCGTTTCCGCGACCATCTCCAGCCAGCACAGCTCCCGTGCCGCGCATTTCACATGTGTGGAGTCGGTGCGGGCCCGGCCAGTGGTCTTGAGCAGCCCCTTCTCCCGGGCCGCGTTCAAGATGCCGTCCAACACCCGCCTGCCCGCCTCCGCCTCGACCAGACGGTCCCGGAACTCCGACAACACCGAGAAGTCGAAGCCCGGATCAGTCAGTTCCAGCGCAAGGGCATATTTGAAGTCGATCCTTGCCCGCACCGCCTCGGCGGCCTGCCGGTCGGTGAGCCCCTCGACGAACTGCAACACCAGCACCAACGCCAGCCGTCCTGGTGACCAGGCGGGTTTCCCCCACACCGGGAAGAGGTCCGCGAACCCCTCGTCGGTGAACAGCACACCCAGCTCATCCCGCACCCGGATCGCCAGGCTCCCCTTCGGGAACGCGGCCTGCGCCACCCGCACCGTCTCCGCCGGAATCTCCCCCGGCCCCTTCGGCTGCATAGACATCGACACCCACCCCACACGACAACGTCGGCTCCCACGACCACAACCGGGTCATGGGAGCCGACGTCACGCACGGCCCCGAATTAACCAACAGCATCCGGACACCGGTGGCGGCCCCACGGCGTCGTGACGCCCGGACAGGGGCACGGAGGGCCGGAACCGGGCCGCAGGGCCGCGGACAGGCGGGCGCAGGCAGCCGGACGGCGGAGCATCGGAGCGCGGAGCGTCGGAGCGGGGCCGGAGGTACGGCGGCCGGGCGTCAACGCGCCCCCGGCGCGGACCTGTTCGAGTGATTCCCGGCCTGTCGGTGCGGTCGGCGGTGCCGCCGGTCACTAGAGTTCGTGCAGATGACCGCACCTGGTCAAACCCGGCACTCCGGGCGAAACGGCGAAGGTGGGGCGGGTGGGACTCGAACCCACGACCAAGGGATTATGAGTCCCCTGCTCTAACCGGCTGAGCTACCGCCCCGGTTCGCAGCACGCGACGGGTCACCCGGTCGCGGCAGCAGCAGACGGCCCCGAAAGGCCGTCCCGGGCAGCATAGCCGGTCGATCACCCGTGGTGCGCGCCGGGGGCGCACATGGGTGCGCGCAGTTCGACGGCGAAGCGGACGGGCCGACAGGCCCCCCGAACGGCGGGAACCGCCGGGACGACCGGCCCCCGACCGAAGGGGCCGGCGGGCGGATGACGGGGCGTGGGACGGCGACGGTGGCGCAGCCCGGCCCGGCCTGATAGATCTTCCTCACGAACGGCGGAACGCACGAACCTCGATGCCCGCCCCGAGGACGAGACGGAGCCCCCGATGGACTCCCGCCCGGTACGGCCCGCGCGCGCGGCCAGAACGGCCGCGACGGCCGCCCTGCTGCTCGCCGCAGCCATCGCCTGCGGCGGGAGCGGGCAGGAGCGGACGGCCGACGTGGCGCCGCCGAACCCGGCCGGGGACCGGGTCGGCACCCTCTCGATCCGCACCCCGCAGGGGCCCCGCGCGTGCACGGCGAGCGTGGTGCAGAGCCCCGGGCGCAATCTGCTGGTGACCGCCGCGCACTGCGTGCAGAGCCGCCGGATCGGCCTGCTGGACGGCCTGGTGTTCACCCCCGGCTACCGCAACGGGTACTCACCGTACGGGAGTTGGCCGGTGGAGTCGGTCACCGTCGATCCGCGCTGGGCGTACGACGACGATCCCGAGTACGACGTGGCGTTCGTCACCGTGCGGGCGGTCGGAGGCCGGGAGGTGGAGGACGCGGTCGGCGGCAACCCGCTCGGCACCGGCCAGGGCTTCGGGCTGGCGGTGTCGGTCACCGGCTACCCCAACGAGCAGGACGAGCCGATCACCTGTTCGGGCCTGACCAGCTCGCAGAGTCCCACCCAGGAGCGGTTCGACTGCGGCGGCTACACCGACGGCACCAGCGGCAGCCCGTGGGTCACCACGACCGGCCGGGTGATCGGCGTGATCGGCGGCTACCAGGAGGGCGGCGAGACGCCGGGCACCTCGTACAGCGTGACCTTCGACGACCGGGTCACCGAGCTGTACCGGCAGGCCACCGAGTGACACCGCTCACCCCGGCGGGAACGCCCGGGAACGCCCGGGAACGTGTCGGACAACACGAAGGCCCCCCGGTCTACCGAGGGGCCTTCGCTCTGAGCAGTCACCGGGCGGACCCGGTGAAGCTCCCGCAATTGGACTCGAACCAATAACCTGCCGATTAACAGTCGGCTGCTCTGCCAATTGAGCTATGCGGGATCGCGGTCCTTGCGCACCACGAACGGGACGACGACCCAGGAGGGCCGGCACCCGAGCTCCCCCAATTGGACTCGAACCAATAACCTGCCGATTAACAGTCGGCTGCTCTGCCAATTGAGCTATGGGGGATCAAGCTTCCGCTCCGGCCCCCGGTCTCCCGGGCTCCTCGGCGCTCGCTGCGGGACATACATTAGCGCACTCGGGGGGGTGGTCCGCCAATCGCTTTCCCCGGCAGCCCCGCCGGCGACCCCGCCCGGCGCGCCCGACGCGCGCCCGGCACACCGCGCGGGAGATGCTGGGGTCACCGACGGTTCACCGTCCCGACGGACGGGTAGGGCAATGCGGCAATGGCCGCCAGGAGAGGGTGGAATCCGATCATGTGGAAGCTGTCGTTCGGCGTCGGACTCGCGACGGGCTATGTCCTGGGCACGCGGGCCGGGCGCCGACGCTACGAGCAGATCGCCAGGATCACCCGGCAGGTCGCCCAGAACCCCAAGGTCCAGGGCGCGGCCGACAAGGCGAAGCAGCAGGCCGGCGCGGTCGCCGGAAAGGCCGCCGGGGCCGTCGCGGACAAGGTCGGCGACCGGCTCCCGAACGCCGTCACCGACCGGGTGCCGTACCTCAGCCGGCCCAAGGCCGAGGACGACAGCTGGGGCACCTCCCGGCCGTGAGACCGGCGGTCCGCGGGCCCGTGGACCCCACCCGTGACGGGTGGGTGACACGACGGTGACGGCCCGCCGTACGCCGCCTCCCGGACGCGGTACCGAACGGGCAACACTTCCCCGGTCGGGCCGCGTCCGGACGGCCGCTGAGGCATGATCTCGACTATGGCCATCGTCGCGGGGATAGACAGCTCGACGGGTCGCACCCGGATCGTCGCGTGTGACTCCGGGACCGGCGCGGTACTGCGGTCCGGCAAGGCACCCCACCCCGTACCGGACGACCCGGACGCCCGGCCCGGCGAGGCCGACCCGCAGATCTGGCTGCACTCGCTGGGCGACGCCGCCGCCGGCGGCCTCCTGGAGGGCGTCCGGGCGATCGGCGTCAGCGCGCAGCAGCACGGGATGATCGGCCTGGACGCCGGCGGGGTGCTGGTCCGGCCCGCCATCCTCTGGAACGACCCGCGCTCCAGCGGCGCCGCCGCCGCCCTGCTGGACGCGCTCGGCGGCCCGGCCGCCTGGACCGCCGCGATCGGCGCCGTCCCCGCCCCCAGCTACACCGTCGCCAAGCTGCGCTGGCTGGCCGAGTTCGAACCGGCCAACGCCCGGCGGATCGCCGAGGTGCTCCTGCCCCACGACTGGCTCGTCTGGCAACTGCTCGGCCACCCCAAGCGGCGCACCACCGACCGCGGTGACGCCTCCGGCACCGGCTACTGGTCCCCGATCAGCGGTGAGTACCGGCAGGACCTCGTGAAGCTCGCGCTCGGCCACGAGCTGCGGCTGCCGCACGTGCTCGACCCGGCCGAACCCGCCGGACACACCCCCGAGGGCCTGCTGATCTCGGCCGGCACCGGCGACAACATGGCCGCCGCGCTCGGGCTCGGCCTCGGCCCCGGCGACGCGGTGGTCTCGCTCGGCAGCGCCGGCACGATCTTCGCCGTGCACGAGCGGGCCGTGGTCGACGCCACCGGCCTGGTCTCCTCGTTCGCCGACGCCACCGGCCGCCACCTGCCGATGGTCGCCACCCTGAACGCCGCCCAGGTGCTCCGCTCCACCGCCGCCCTGCTCGGCTGCGACCTGGAGGGCCTCAGCGACCTGGCCCTGCAGTCCTCCCCCGGCGCGTACGGCCTGGTGCTGCTCCCCTACCTGGACGGCGAGCGGACGCCCGCGCTGCCGCACGCGGCCGGCACCCTGACCGGGCTGCGGGCCGAGTCGATGGCCCCCCGGCACCTGGCCCGGGCCGCCGTCGAGGGCATGCTCTGCAACAGCGCGGACGCCCTGGACGTACTGCGCGCGCAGGGCATCGAGGTGAAGCGGGTCTTCCTGCTCGGAGCGACCGGCCGGCTGCCCGCCGTCCGGCAGATCGCGCCGCAGCTGTTCGGCGTCCCCGTCGTCGTCCCGCCGCCCGGCGCGCACGCGGCCCGCGGCGCCGCCAGGCAGGCCGCCTGGGCGCTCGCCGGCACCCCCGAGCCGCCGCGCTGGGAGCTCCCGGAGGCCGTCACCGTCACCCCCGACGCCGAGCAGGACCTGCCGATCGGCTCGGGCGTGCGCCAGCAGTACCGGGCCGCCCGCGATCAGATCCACCCGGAGACGGCCGGCTGAGACGTCCCACCCCCGGGTGGTGGACCGCGGCGCGCGGATGCGCCGGCCCCGAGCCGGTGGCAGGTTGGGAGGGGACGCGGCCACCGGACGGAAGGGCGGCAGATCCCATGGCACTGCACAAGGGGGCCGGAGACGACCGCCGGCTGACCGTCAACCCGTTCGTCGGCGCCGCCGACCCGCTCGGCGGGATGGAACTGGCACCGCCGCTGCACCGGCTCTCCGACGGCCCCGTCCCCGCCGACACGGCGTACCAGCTGATCCACGACGAGCTGATGCTGGACGGCAACGCCCGGCTCAACCTGGCGACCTTCGTCACCACCTCGATGGAGGTCCAGGCCACCCGGCTGATGACCGAGTGCCTCGACAAGAACATGATCGACAAGGACGAGTACCCGCAGACCGCCGAACTGGAGCGGCGCTGCGTGGCGATCCTCGCCGACCTCTGGCACGCGCCCGACCCGGACACCGCCGTCGGCTGCTCCACCACCGGCTCCAGCGAGGCCTGCATGCTGGCCGGCCTCGCCCTC
This sequence comes from Kitasatospora sp. NPDC002965, assembly GCF_040611255.1. NCBI lineage: Bacteria > Bacillati > Actinomycetota > Actinomycetes > Kitasatosporales > Streptomycetaceae > Kitasatospora > Kitasatospora sp. NPDC002965. Next base: position 56,215 of record NZ_JBEXNT010000034.1, read on the forward strand.
AAGCGCCGCTGGATGCGCCGCAACGCCGAGCGCTACGCGGCCGGTGCCCGGCCCAACCTCGTGATGGGCGTCAACGTCCAGGTCTGCTGGGAGAAGTTCTGCACCTTCTGGGAGGTCGAGGCCCGCACCGCCCCCATGGAGGGCGACCGCTTCCACCTCGGCGCCGAGCAGGCGGTGGCGCTCTGCGACGAGGACACCATCGGCGTGGTCGGCGTGCTCGGCTCGACCTTCGACGGCTCCTACGAACCGGTGGCCGAGATCTGCGCCGCCCTCGACGACCTCCAGCGGCGCACCGGCCTGGACGTCCCGGTCCACGTGGACGGCGCCTCCGGGGCCATGGTCGCCCCGTTCCTGGACGAGGACCTGACGTGGGACTTCCGGCTGCCCCGGGTCGCCTCGATCAACACCTCCGGCCACAAGTTCGGGCTGGTCTACCCCGGAGTCGGCTGGGCGCTCTGGCGCGACCACGAGGCGCTCCCCGAGGAGCTGGTGTTCCGGGTCAACTACCTGGGCGGCGAGATGCCGACCTTCGCGCTGAACTTCTCCCGGCCCGGTGCCGAGGTGATCGCGCAGTACTACACCTTCCTGCGGCTCGGCCGGGGCGGCTTCCGGGCCGTGCAGGGAGCCTGCCGGGAGGTGGCCACCTACCTGGCCGGGCGGATCGAGGCGCTCGGCGGCTTCCGGCTGCTGACCCGGGGCGACGAGCTGCCGGTCTTCGCCTTCACCACCACCGGTGACGTGCCGTTCGACGTCTTCGACGTGTCGCGGCGGCTGAGGGAGCGCGGCTGGCAGGTGCCCGCCTACACCTTCCCGGCGAACCGCGAGGACCTCTCGGTCCTGCGGGTGGTCTGCCGCAACGGGTTCTCCCGCGACCTCGCGGACCTGCTGCTCGGCGACCTCGAACGGCTGCTGCCGGAGCTGCGCAGCCAGCCGGTCCCGCTGAAGGAAATGGGAGTGCCGGTCCGGTCGGGCTTCCACCACTGACGGCCCCGCGCCGGCGGCGACGCAGGCGGCAGGCGGACGACGGACGTCAGGCGAACGACGGACGTCAGGCGCGACAGACGCGGTAGGCGGACGACGGAACGGTGCGCTCGGGCAAGCGCTCGACCCCGCGCAGGGGGTGAGTGTCGCGGCGGGGAGGGCTGCACTGAAGCATCCTCCCCGCCGCGCGTCCCTGCGGCCCGGGGCAGCCTCCCCCCGTGAGGCTGCCTCGTTCCGATGGGGGTCAGGGATCGCCGATCGTCCGGCTTGTGACGGACATGTCCGGACGAAGCGCCCGGACGGTGAATCGGACCGACCCGAGAACAATGCCCCACGGACACATGAATGTTCGAGCGTCAGCCGGGGTTGTGAGACACTTCCGTCCGTCTCAGCTCCAGGACCTGGGGTTTGGGACGCCGGGCCGCTGAGGTTGGAGACGCCGCTGACGTCGGGGGAGACGGACACGCCCGCCCACAGCCCGGGCCGGTGGCCGTCCAGGCCCCGCCGATCCCGCCGCCCCCGGCCTCGGATGTTTGGAAGACCTCATGGGTTCCGCCTGGAAGAAGCTGCCGGACGAACTGTCCGCTCCCGCCAGACGCCTGACGGAGGAGCTCCGCGCCGTCAAGGACGTGACAGGGCTCTCCCTGTCCGAACTGGCCGCCCGGACCCACTACAGCCGGGCCTCCTGGGAGCGCTGGCTGAACGGCAAACGGATCGTCACCGAGCAGGCGCTCGAAGCACTGATCGGGGCGGTGGAGTGCAACGGGCCGGCACTCCGGGCGCTCTGGGAGGCGACGGCGGCAGCGGAGCTCGCCGGGGAGCCCAGCGATGGGCGCACCGGAGCGGAGCCTGAACCGGCGTCGGGCCTGACGGCTCCCGGAGCCGCTGCGCACCCGGCGTCAAAGGACACGGCCGAGGACACGGACCGGGCCGTCTCACCGGCGGCGGACGCGTCGGAGCCCACCGCCGGAGTCACGACGGACCCGGAGACCACGGCGGCGACGGAGACCGCCGGGTCGCCCGAGGACGCGGCGGACCCGGAGGACCCGGCGCCCTCGGAGGCAGGGCCGGGGACGCCCCGCGCCCGCCGGACGCCGGGGCGGCAGATCGCGCTCGTCGCCGCCGTGGCGGCGGCGGTGGTGCTGCTCGTGCTCGCCGGCATGCGGTACTCCTCGGGCGACGGCAGTGAGCCGACCGCCGTCGCCGAGCCGGCCGTGTCCTCGTCCACCCCCGCCAAGACGGCCCCGACGGTGGCCGCCTGTCAGGCCGTCGGCTGCTCGCACAAGGACCCCAAGGCCACCGGCTGCGGCGCCGACGCACGGACCGTGCAGACCACCAACATCGGCAAGGTGGTCGCCTACCTCCGGTACAGCCAGAAGTGCCAGGCCGCCTGGGCGGCGATCACCGAGGGCCAGCCGGGCAACCAGGCGGTCGTCACCACCAGCGCCGGCGAGACGGAGACGGCCCTGATCCACTGGGGGTACGACAACTACTCGGCGATGGTGAACGCGGCGGATCCGGCCGTCACCCTCCAGGTCTGCGGCCACCAGTCGGCGGGCGTCTCCTGCACGAACGGCGTCTCCGACCTGGCCCGGCTGGTCGCGTCCACGCCGATCCCGATCGGCCCGGCGTCCCCGCCCCCGGCGATGGCCTCCGCACCGGCCGCGACGGCCACCGAGCCCCCGGCCGCCGAGCCCGCCTCCGCGGCCCCGTCCCCGGCGGCCACGCCGTAGGGCACCTCGCCCGGATCCTGTCGGACGGCCCCGCCGGCCCGGCAGGATCCGGGAAGCCGGCCCCGAGGAACGGGACCGGGCTAGTCGAGGTAGCCCCGGAGCTGGGCGGCGAAGGCGTGGTCGCGGAGCTTGACCAGGGTCTTGGACTCGATCTGCCGGATCCGTTCCCTGGTCACGCCGAACAGGGTGCCGATCTCCTCCAGCGTGCGCGGCCTGCCGTCGTCCAGGCCGTAGCGGAGCTGCACCACCTGGCGCTCGCGCTCGCCGAGGGTGGCGAGCACCGCCTCCAGGTGCTGGCGCAGCAGCAGGAAGGTGGCCGACTCCGCGGGTGAGGCGGCGTCGGCGTCCTCGATCAGGTCGCCGAGCGCGACGTCGTCCTCCTCCCCGACCGGGGTGTGCAGCGAGATCGGCTCCTGGGCGAGCCGGAGCAGCTCCCGGACCCGCTCCTCGGTGAGGTCCAGGACGGCGGCGATGTCGGCCGGGCCCGGCTCGATGCCGCGCTCCTGCAGCAGCGAGCGCTGCACCCGGATCACCCGGTTGATCAGCTCCACGACGTGGACCGGCACCCGGATCGTCCGCGCCTGGTCGGCCAGCGCACGGCTCATCGCCTGGCGGATCCACCAGGTCGCGTAGGTGGAGAACTTGTAGCCGCGGGCGTAGTCGAACTTCTCCACCGCCCGGATCAGGCCCAGGTTGCCCTCCTGGATCAGGTCCAGCAGGGTCAGGCCGCGGCCGACGTAGCGCTTGGCGACGGAGACCACCAGTCGCAGGTTGGCCTCGGTCAGCCGGCGCTTGGCGATCCGGCCGGTCACCACCAGGGTGTCCAGTTCACGGGCCAGCGGGTCGGCGGGCGGCGGCTCCCGGTTCAGCCGTTCCTCGGCGAACAGGCCGGCCTCGATCCGGCGGGCGAGTTCGACCTCCTCGGCCGCGGTGAGCAACCGGATCCGGCCGATCTCGCGCAGGTACTGGCGGAGCAGGTCCGCGGCCGGGCCGCTCCCCTCGGGGGCAGCCCGGCGCTCGGGCGCGTCCTCGGCTTCGGGGTGGCCCGCCGGGAGGCCCTGGGCGGGGATCCGGGCACCGCCCGGGGGTGGTGCCCCGGCCCGCCCGTGGTCCGCGGAACCGTCGGGGCCGTCGAGCCCCCCGGCGCCGTCGGGTCCCTCGACGCCACCGGGGCCTTCGACGCCGTCAGGGTCTTCGACGTCGTCGGGACGGCCGGGACCGTCGGAGGCCCCGTCCTGGGGGGCGAGCGGTTCGTCGGTCGGCTGAGCGGTCGCGGCAAGGCCTCGGTCCACGGGCATCCCCTCGGGGCGGGCGCGACTCTGGCGGACCCGCGCTGTACGGAGGTGGGACGCCTTCCAGTGTGCGGCACGCCACGCTCCGTGGCCGAGACTCGTGCGCGGACTTTCTGAGCGCGGTCCGCCAGGATCGGCGCGCGTCGGCCGCCGGGGCCCCGACGGCGCTACAGCGCGGCCGAACCCCTGCTGCGCAGCTGCTGCCCGTACTGCTGGAGCTGCCACAGCTCGCTCTGCACGGCGTGCAGTTCCTCGGCGGCGGCCCGGTTGCCGAGCCGCTGGAGGTGGGCCCGGACCTCGTTCACCCGCCGGTCCACGGCCAGCAGCCGCAGCTTGACGAGGAACTCCCCCGCGTAGATGGCGTCCACCTTGCGGCGCGAGCGCACCGGCTCCACGGTCAGCTCGGTGACCAGCGAGCGCACCTGGTCGTCCGGGCAGGCCTCGCGCACGGTGCTGGTGAAGTCGGCCAGTGTCGCCCCGTACGCGGCGCCGCCGGCCTGCCCGATCGCGCGGCGCACGGCGGTGTACGGCGGGGTGGGGAACTCGTCCTCGGCGTAGTTGTCGAAGGCCGGGGCGACCAGGTCCGGGTGCTGGAGCGCCAGCTTGAGCAGCTCGCGCTCGACGAACTGGGCCGGGTCGCGCGGGTTGACCGTGAAGACGGGGCGCGCCGGGCGGACCGGCTGCGACGGGTCGGGGCGGCGCTGCTGGCCGGTGCCGCGCGGGTTCTGCTGGCGTTCGCGGTCCCAGCGGGCCAGCTGGGAGACCCGGCGGACGACGAAGGGCTCGTCCAGGATGCCGAGCATGCCGGCCAGCCGGACGGCGTACTCGTGCTGGATCGAACGGTCCTTGATCTTGGCGACGATCGGCGCCGCCTCCTCCAGGGCCGCCGACCGACCTTCGGGCGTGTCCACCCGGTGCCGGGCGACGGCCGAGGACAACGCGAACTCGAAGAGCGGCACGGGGTTGTCGATCAGCTCGCGGACCGCCTCGTCGCCCTTGGCCAGGCGCAGGTCGCACGGGTCCATACCGCCGGGGCTGACCGCGATGGAGGTCTTGGCGGCGAACTTCTGGTCGTCCTCGAAGGCGCGCAGCGCGGCCTTCTGGCCGGCCGCGTCGCCGTCGAAGGTGAAGACGGTCTCGCCGCGGTACTGGGAGGTGTCCATCAGCAGCCGGCGGATGATCTTGATGTGGTCCTCGGCGAACGCCGTCCCGCAGGTGGCGACCGCGGTGGTGACCCCGGCCAGGTGGCAGGCCATCACGTCGGTGTACCCCTCGACCACCACGGCCCGGCCCGACTTGGCGATCTCCTTCTTCGCCAGGTCGAGGCCGTACAGGACGTGCGACTTCTTGTAGATCGGCGTCTCGGGGGTGTTGAGGTACTTCGGCCCGTTGTCGTCCTCGCGGAGCCGGCGGGCGCCGAAGCCGATCACCTCGCCCGCGATGTCGCGGATCGGCCAGACCAGCCGGCCCCGGAAGCGGTCGATCAGACCACCGCGCTGGCCCTGCGAGGCCAGACCGCCGAGCAGGATCTCCTTGTCACTGAAGCCCTTGCCGCGCAGGTAGCGGACCAGGTGCTCCCAGCCGACGGGGGCGTAACCGACACCGAAGGTCTTCGCGGCCTCCTCGTCGAAGCCCCGCTCGGAGAGGAAACGGCGGCCGATCTCGGCCTCCGGGGAGACCAGCTGCTCCTGGTAGTAGGCGGCGGCCACCTTGTGCGCCTCGACCAGCCGGGTGCGCTCGCCCTGCTGGTGACGGGGGCTGTAGCCGCCCTCCTCGTAGCGGAGCGTGATGTTCGCCTGAGCGGCCATCCGCTCGACGGCCTCGGCGAAGGTGAAGTGCTCGATCTTCATCAGGAAGGCGATGGTGTCGCCGTTCTCCTGGCAACCGAAGCAGTGGAACACGCCCTTGGCGGGGTTGACGTAGAACGAGGCGGACTTCTCGTCGTGGAAGGGGCAGACGCCCTTGTACTCGCCGCCGCCACCGTTGGTCAGCTGTACGTAGTCGCCGACCACCGCATCGATCGGCAGTGCGCTCCGCACCGCCTGTACGTCTTCGTCCCTGATCCGCCCGGCCACCCCGGAAGTCTACTGGGGTGGCCGGGGTTTCCCGGGGCCGCTCCCCATCCGGTCCGGTGGCGGGCCCCGGCGGGCTCAGGTCCAGGCCGCCCCGACCAGCTTGCCGTGGAGGGCCAGCGCCGAGGCGTCGGTGAGGGTGGCGATCTGGTCGATCACCGCGCGCAGGGCCCCCCGGTCGTCCTCGGCCTCGTGGTAGAGCGCGGCGAAGACCGGGTCCAACCCCTCCGGCGCGCGCTCGTTGAGGACGTACGCCAGCTCGGCGATCACGATCCGCTGACGGGCCCGGAGCTGGGCCTGCTCGTCGCGCTGCATCACGAACCGGACGGCGACCGCCTTGAGCACCGCGCACTCCAGGCGGACCTCGCGCGGCACCACCAGCTCGGCCTCGTACCGGGTGAGCCGGCCGGGGCCGTAACGGGCGCGGGTCGCCTGCTCGGCGGCGAAGCAGAAGCGGCCGATCAGCTGGCTGGTGAGGTCCTTCAGCCCGGCCCGGGCCCGGGCGGTGCCGTCGTACGCCTGGGGCCACCACTCCTGCGCGAGCAGCCGGTCCAGGGCGTCCGACAGCTCCTCCGGCTCGGCGTCCGTGGCGTAGCGCTCGGCGACCTTGAACAGTTCGGCGCGCTCGCTCGGGGCGAGCAGCGCGGCCGGGTCGATGTGACCGGCCTGGAGGCCGTCCTCCACGTCGTGGGTGGAGTAGGCGACGTCGTCGGACCAGTCCATGACGGTGGCCTCGAAGCACTTGCGCCCGGCCGGGGACCCGGCCCGCAGCCAGCGGAAGACCGGCAGGTCGTCGGCGTAGACGCCGTACTTGGGCGAGGCCGGGTCGTTGGGGTGCGCGCCGTGCGTCCACGGGTACTTGGTGGCGGCGTCCAGGGCCGCGCGGGAGAGGTTGAGCCCGACGCTGCGACCCGGCCAGGGGGCCAGCCGGGCGGGTTCCTCGTCCTGCGGGGCGAACCGCTTGGGCTCCAACCGGGTCAGGATGCGCAGCGACTGCGCGTTGCCCTCGAAGCCGCCGCAGGCCTCGGCGGCCTGGTCGAGCGCCTCCTCACCGGTGTGGCCGAACGGCGGGTGGCCGATGTCGTGGGCCAGGCAGGCGGTCTCGACGAGATCCGGGTCACAGCCCAGCGCCGCGCCCAACTCCCTTCCGACCTGGGCGCATTCCAGCGAGTGGGTCAGCCGGGTGCGGGGGAAGTCGCTGCGCATCGGGGCGACCACCTGGGTGGTGCCGGCCAGCCGGCGCAGGGCGGCGGAGTGGAGCACGCGGGCGCGGTCGCGCTGGAACGCCGTCCGGCCCGGGCGTTTGTCCGGTTCGGGCACCCAGCGGGCCTCGGCGGCGTGGTCGTACGGGTTCGGGGTGGTGGCGAGGCGGTGCGTGGTGTCGTCCATATGCCCTTCACGGTACGCCGAGCCCCCGACACCGGAAGTGTGCCGCGCGCGACGGGACGCGGGCCGGGGCGTGAACGCTCGGCCGCCCGCGGAAGGGCCCTCCCGGGCCCTCCCGCCGCCCCTGCCGCAGCCACTGGCCCACGGCCCGGCACGTTCACGAGCCTGCGCCTTCACGAGCCTGCGCCTTCACGAGCCTGCGCCTTCACGAGCCGACAGCCGATGCCCGGTGCCGGTTCAGCCGCGGACCGCCCTGAGGACGGCCGCCGCGGCGCCCTCCTGTCCCTTGGCGTTGGGATGGATCCCCGCCAGACCGGGCGCCGGGAACGGCGGCTCGACCCAGCGGGCGGCCTCACCCGCGCACATGTCGTGGCCGGACGAGGGCGCGGCGAGGTCCACGAAGACCGCGCCCGCCGCCTCCGCTCGCCGCTTGAGCATGGCGTTGAGCTGCTGCTCCTTCTCCACCAGGAAGCCCAGATCACCCCCGGCGACGGTCCTGCCGAGCACCGGGACGCAGACGGCCGGGTCGGCCGGCAGCAGCGAGGGGTAGCCGACCACGTAGACCTTCGCCTGCGGAGCGCGGCGCTTGACCTCCTTCAGCGTCTCGCCCAGCCGTTCACCGGCCGCGTCCACCTTGCGCTGCACCTGGTCGGCACCGTCCGACGCGGCGTAGTGCTCGCGGCACGGTGCCGGCGCCCGGCCGGAGCCGACCAGTTCCTTGACCGCGTCGACCAGGTTCTCCTTGGCGCACTGGGTGACGACCTCCATGAACCCGGCGTCGTTGCCGCCGATCCCCACGGTGACCAGCCGGGTGGCCGGTTCGATCGCGTCCAGCTGCGGCGGATTGGTGCCGCTGCCCGTCTCCTGGGAGCCGGTCAGGTCGCCGGTGCGGGCCCCGCTGCAGCTGGCGTCGCGGAACTGACCGCCCGCCAGGCCGAGCGCCTTGGCCACCAGGCTGGGGTAGTTGACCGTCGAGCGGGCGCAGCCCTTCGGCTCCCCCGCCTGCGGGCTGATCTTGAGCCCCGCGGTGTACGAGTCGCCGAGCGCCACGTACGGACCGGTCGGTGTCGGGGTGGGGGTCGGCGTGGCCGACGCCGCCCGGTTCGCCTGCGGACCCCCCGGTACGGCGGCGCCGACGGCGGTGTCCGCACCTCCGGTGCCGGAGCAGGCGGTGAGCAGGACGGCGGCGAGTCCGACGGTCAGGGCACCTGTCAGGGCCCTCGGTACGGCCCGTGACGGGTCGGTCTGCGGCGTGGCGGACGGAACGGTCGACGACGAGCCCGACCGGGCGCCGGTGGGCGCGCCCTTCGGGCGTACGGACAGAGGCACGGGATCCCCCCGGGTAGGAGCCGTTGGCGTTCTTCCTACGACGGCCCGTCCCCCGGGCACCGCCATCCCAACGGACGGAGACGCCGGATCGATCCCGCCGGAACCGGCGGATTCCGGCGCCTCCCTACCGTGCCCGTCCTTCGGGGCCGTGCCCGTCTCTCCGGAGGGTATTCCTCACCCCCGGAGGGGCATTCGTCACCCCCGGGCGGCGTCCGCCGGCCCGGGGGCTCGCACTGCTCCGGGGGCTTTCGCTACTCCGGACCGCGCTCGTGCTCCGCCAGGAACTGCTCGAACCGCCGGCCCAGCTCGTCCGCCGACGGCAGGTCCACCGGCTCGGCCAGCAGGCTCTCCCGGCCCTCGGCGCCCGCCACCGCGTCGTACTGGCCCTCCATGCCGCGGATCGCCGAGCGCAGGTCGCCGTCCCCCTGCGACAGCTGGTCCTCGATGTCGGCGTACACGCCGTCGACCTGCTCGCGCAGTTGCGTGCCGGGCAGCACCAGCCCGGTGGCGGACTGCACCGCCTCCAGGATGAGCACCGCGGCCGCCGGGTACGCCGTGCGCGCCACGTAGTGCGGCACGTGCACGGCGAAGCCGAGCACGTCGTGCCCGGCCTCGGCGAGCCGGAACTCCAGCAGGGCCTGCGCGCTGCCGGGCACCTGGGCCTGCTCGAACCACTGCGGGTAGCCGGCGGCGAGGTCGAGGCGGTTGCCGTGCGGGGTCAGACCGACCGGGCGGGTGTGCGGCACCCCCATCGGGATGCCGTGGAAGTCGAGCGACAGCCGGACGTCGAACCGCTCGACCAACTCGCGGACGGCCGCGATGAACCGCTCCCACTCGACGTCCGGCTCGGGCCCGGTGAGCAGCAGGAACGGCGAGCCGGCCGCGTCGTGGACCAACTGGAGCAGGATCTCCGGCGGCTCGTAGGAGGACCAGTGCTCGCGGTCGAAGAGCATCGCGGGGCGGCGGGCGCGGTAGTCCACCAGACGGTCGTGGTCGAAACGGGCCACCACCTGGGGCTCCCCGGCCTCCAGCAGGTGGGTGACCACCTGGCCGCCGGCCTCTCCGGCGTCCATGAAGCCCTCGAAGTGGTGGAGCAGCACCAGACCCGCGCCGGTGTCGGCCAGCGCGGCCCTCGCCGCGGCCACGGCGGCCACGCCCTGCTGATCCAGCTCGTACAGCGCCTGGGGATCACGCACCGCGTACCCACACCCCGCTCTCTACTCGGTCTCTAGCTACTCGTCGGACTCGTGCCGGTTCTCCTCGTGCAGCGTGCGGCGCTCCGCCGGAATTCCCGCTGCCGGGATTCGCCTCCCCGGCTGCGGGACTCCCCCCGTTCCGCTGCCCGGAATCCTCCCGCCGCACCGACCGGACGACCGGGCTGACCGGGCCGACCGGGCCGACCGGGCCGACCGGGCCGCCCACGACGGCCCCGGAACGCCTCCGCGGCCTTCCGCCGGTCCCACTGTGGACTCCCGCGCCTTTCCGGCCACCGCCCGCCCGCGCCCGCCGCCGTCCCGCGCCGCCCGCGAGCGCTCGGCGCGCCCCCGGAGGGCCGACTCGACCATGATCGCACCCGATGGGAAAAGCCCTGGTCAGGGGCGGCTGAACGGCCCGTCGAGGCAGCCCGCCGCCGCACCCGGCGGCCATTCGTGTGCTGCGAAGTGACGCACCGCCTTCTGGCGGGTATCGTCCTCTCGCTGCCTCGCATCGTCGCGTCGTCGTCACGTCGTCCGTAACGCCGTCGATCACGTCCCGGCCCGGTGCTCGGCCAGCCACCTACGACGCATCTTGCCTTCACCTGGCCGCCTGTTTCCCTTCGCGCTCTCGTATCCTCATCGGCCATCTCGCGGACGCACACTGTCCCCTCGCTCATCCCGCCGGACCGGTCCGTGGACCCGTGTCCGTTCCGGCACCGCGCTGCCCGTCTCCGGGCCGCCGCCCCCCCCACCCCGCCCGACCGGACCTCCGGCGTGCGCGGGTGCCGGCGGGCGGACCTCCGGGGCGGGGCGAAAAGTCCACTGCTCGGCCCGCGCGCACCCAGGCACGGGCCGGCATCCTCCGACCGATGAAGGACCGAAGGTTCCGTGCCCGTACCTCTCATCCTCACCGGCCGCACCGTGCGGCTGGAGCCCCTCGCCGCGCACCACGCCGAGGCCATCGCCCAGGCCGGCGCCGAGGACCGTACGACCTACGCCTTCACGCCCGTCCCGCACGGCCTGGAAGCGGCCCGCGAGTACATCTCGCGGGCCCTCGCCGACCAGGCCGCGGGCCGGTCGCTGCCGTTCGCGACCGTGAGCCAGGCCGACGGCCGGGTCGTCGGTTCCACCCGCTTCCTGGAACTCGACTACTGGCAGGGCCCGCTGGTCTGGCCCCCGGCGCCGGGCGTGCCCTTCGGCGACCCGGCCACCGCCGTGCCCGACGCCGCCGAGATCGGCAACACCTGGCTCTCCCCGCGCGCCCAGGGCACCGGCATCAACACCGAGGCCAAGCTGCTGATGCTCCGGCACGCCTTCGAGGTGTGGGGCGTCCAGCGGATCTCGCTCCGTGCCGACGCCCGCAACCAGCGGTCGCGGGCCGCCATCGAGCGGCTCGGCGCGACCTCGGAGGGCGTCCGGCGGGCGCACTCGCGCGGGCTCGACGGAGTGGTCAGGTCCACCGCGTTCTACTCGATCCTGGACGACGAGTGGCCCGCCGTCCGCGACATCATCGAGTTGCGGATCGCCGCCGCCACCTCGCCGAGCGCCCCGGATCCGGCGATCAACCAGGAGTGCCTTAGACACGGCGGCAGCGGGCACCTGATCACGGCCTGACGCGGTGGTGGGGGGCGGGGGGGGGGGCGCCGGGGGGGGGGGGGCACCGCCCCCCCCCCCCGGCGGGCGGGGGGCGCC